>JANMMN010000417.1:0-13658 GCA_031373405.1 Actinomycetes bacterium | reverse complement strand
CCGCGCACCTCCTTGAGGACCGTGGGCGAGACCTGCTGGCCGCGCGCCGCGAAGGTGGAGTACGCCGAGGCGATGTCGAGCACGTGCGGCGAGGCGACTCCGAGGGCCACCGAGCGCACCGCGGGGATCGCGATCTCGTCCGGGATGCCGGCGCGACGTGCCGCATCGACGACCGCGTCGTAGCCGACGTCCTTCGAGACCGCGACGTACACGGCGTTGACCGACTGCTCGGTGCCCTTGAGCAGCGTGATCTGCCCCCACGACTTGTCGCCGTAGTTGTTGACCTTGTAGTCGTCGATGGTGACACCGGTGTTGCCGTCCCAGGTCGAGTCGAGGCTGATCCCCTTCTCGACCGCCGCGGCGAGCGCGAACGGCTTGAAGGTCGAGCCGGCCTGACCGATGGCCTGAGTCGCGTTGTTGACCGCGTTCGTGAGGAAGTCCGCACCGCCGTACATCGCGATCACCTCGCCCGTGCCCGGCTTCACGGCGACCAGGCCGATGCGCAGGCCGGTGGCGCCCTTCTTCGGCGCCTCCTTCGCGACGGCGGCGGTCGCGGCGAGCTGCGCCGCGCGGTCGAACGTCGAGGTCACGCGGTAGCCGCTGCGGTTGAGCTCGTCCTCGGTGATGCCCTTGTCGAACAGTGCCGTGCGGACCGCATCGAGCAGGTAGCCGTTGCTGCCGCCGAAGCGGTTGGCGGGCTTCTTCTTGGCGAACTTCGGGAACGTCGCGGCGGTGCGCTCCGCCGGAGTGATCCAGCCCTGCTCGACCATGCCGTCGAGGACGTAGCCCCAGCGGCCCTCGAGCCGCTCGGCGTTCGTCTCCGGTGCGTAGCCGCCCGGGGAGCGGATGATCGCAGCCAGTGCCGCCGCCTGCGAGACGTCGAGGGCACCGACGGACGTGCCGAAGTACTGCTGCGACGCGACCTCGATGCCGTAGGCGCCGCGGCCGAAGTAGATGGTGTTGAGGTAGTCGCTGAGGATCTGGTCCTTCGACACACTGGTCTCGAGCTTCACCGAGAGCAGCAGCTCCTGGGCCTTGCGCGAGAACGAGCGCTCCTGGGTGAGGAAGGCATTCTTCGCGTACTGCTGGGTGATGGTGGAGCCGCCCTGCAGGTCGCCGCCGGAGACGTTGTTCCAGATCGCGCGGCCGATGCCGGTGGGGCTGAAGCCGCCGTGGTTGTAGAAGTCGCGGTCCTCCGCGGCGAGCACGGCATGCTGGACGTCGAGCGGCACCGCCTCGAGCGGGACGTTGATGCGGTTCGCATCGCCGAGACGACCGAGCTCGGTCTTCCCGTCGTTCCAGTAGACGATCGAGGTCTGCGCGGTGGCGACCTCGTTCGGCTGCGGCACCTCGGTGCGCACGACGAGGATGAGAAAGCCACCGACGAGACCGACGAAGCCGAGGACGACGACGGAGACCAGCTGGCGCCACGAGGGCAGCCAGTGGCGGACTCCGGTGCGTCCGGCCCGCGGGTAGTCGATCCTCACAGGGTCATCCTTGTCCTCGGGTGGTGCGCGGTGGGCCGGGCGCGATAGCCCGCCTCCCCCAGGTGCGACGTACGACGACGGTGGCAGGTTTCCGCGCCAAGTCCCTCATCGCAGCACTGTGGTCGTTGTCTCCTACCCCCACCATCACGCACGCACACCACCTCCCGCTGTGACGAGGCCCTCAGTCGAGCAGGTCGGCCGGCCGCCGGGGAGGTCTCCGCGGTACACCGTCACCGAGCACGTAGGACAGCGTGAGGTGGTTCCAGGTGCAGTCCGGGCACACCTCGACCACGTAGACCCGGAACATCCCGTGCTCGTAGGCCATCACCGGCAGCTCGGCCGAGGACTTGACCCGACCGGAGTACGGCCCGAGCTCGTCACCGAAGACGTAGGTGACGTGCACGAGCGCCTCGTGGCGGCAGATCGGGCACGGGCGCTCGGTGGGCTCGCCGTGGTGCTTGGCGGCCCGCAGCAGATAGGGGTCGGCGTCGCAGTGGTCGTCGTGGGCGAAGCCGTCCCCACCGCGGATGCGCTCGATGACGCCCCGTCGGGCGAGGCCGTGGTCGATCACCGCTCGGGGCCGAGCGGGATCCGCGACCGGCTCGGCCGGGGGCAGCGGAGCGTGCGGTGGCTCGGCCGGACGGCTCCCCCGGATCCGGGTCGCCCGGTGGCTCGTGCGCCTCGGTACCGCCACGGTCGCACCCTACGGCGCGCCCGCCGGACCCGCCCGGGGCGTGGCTGGGACCCCCGGGTTTGCTTGGCGTTCATGTCCCGGATATGGTGCGCGTTATATCGGCTCGATACATCGAATCCCGTGCCGAACACCGACAGCCCGAGACCACGAAGGAGGTTCGCAGCGAGTGTCCCCTCGATCAGGCAAGCGCAGCGGCGTCCTCGAGCTCGCCGTCCTCGGCCTCCTGCACGAGTCCCCGATGCACGGCTACGAGCTGCGCAAGCGGCTCTCCGGCGTGCTCGGCACCTTCCACGCGATCTCCTACGGCTCGCTCTACCCCTGCCTCAAGGACCTCGTGGTCCGCGGCTGGCTGGTCGAGGACACCGACGGGGAGGCTGCGGCGCCTGCGCTGAGCAAGCGCGGGCGCATCGTCTACCGCCTCACCGCCGAGGGCAAGGAGCACTTCGGTGCCCTCATCGGCGAGGCCGGGCCGGACACGTGGGAGGACGAGCGCTTCGGCGTACGCCTCGCGTTCTTCGGCCGCACCGACGCTTCGGTCCGACTGCGCATCCTCGAGGGACGCCGGTCGCGGCTGGAGGAGCGCCTCGATGCGCTCCGGTCGTCCCTGGTGCGCACCCGCGAGCGCCTGGACAGCTACACCCTCGAGCTCCAGCAGCACGGGCTCGAGAGCGTCGAGCGCGAGGTGCGCTGGCTCGACGAGCTGATCGCGAGCGAGCGAGAGCAACCACTGCACGAGACCGGTGCCCCGTCGGGGCGCTCGGTGCACACCACGTCCGGGGCCGGGAACCACCCGACCGCCCACGGTGTTTGAGAGAGGAATCCCGATGGGTTCGGTTCGAGTAGCCATCGTCGGCGTCGGCAACTGTGCGTCGTCGCTAGTCCAGGGCGTCGAGTACTACCAGGACGCCGACCCGCACGCCAAGGTGCCGGGTCTCATGCACGTCCAGTTCGGCGAGTACCACGTCCGCGACGTGGAGTTCGTGGCGGCGTTCGACGTCGATGCGAAGAAGGTCGGACAGGACCTCGCGCACGCCATCACGGCGAGCGAGAACAACACGATCAAGATCTGCGACGTGCCGCCCACCGGCGTCATGGTCCAGCGCGGTCACACCCTCGACGGCCTCGGCAAGTACTACCGCGAGATGGTCACCGAGTCCGACGACGAGCCGGTCGACGTCGTCGCCGCGCTGCTCGAGGCCAAGGTCGACGTCCTCGTCTGCTATCTCCCCGTGGGGTCGGAAGAGGCCGCGAGGTTCTATGCCCAGTGCGCCATCGACGCCAAGGTCGGCTTCGTCAACGCCCTTCCCGTCTTCATCGCCGGCACTCCCGCCTGGGCGAAGAAGTTCACCGACGCCGGCGTCCCGATCATCGGCGACGACATCAAGAGCCAGATCGGCGCGACCATCACGCACCGCGTGCTCGCGAAGCTGTTCGAGGACCGCGGCGTCACCGTCGACCGGACCTACCAGCTCAACGTCGGCGGCAACATGGACTTCATGAACATGCTCGAGCGCGAGCGCCTGGAGTCCAAGAAGATCTCCAAGACCCAGTCGGTCACCTCGCAGCTCGTCAACGGCATCGAGCCGCGCAACGTGCACATCGGTCCGTCCGACTACGTCGCCTGGCTCGACGACCGCAAGTGGGCGTTCGTCCGCCTCGAGGGCCGCAACTTCGGCGACGTCCCGCTCTCGCTCGAGTACAAGCTCGAGGTGTGGGACTCCCCCAACTCCGCCGGCATCATCATCGACGCGATCCGCGCCGCGAAGATCGCCATGGACCGCGGCATCGGCGGCCCGATCCTCTCCGCGTCGTCGTACTTCATGAAGAGCCCGCCGGTGCAGTACTCCGACGACCAGGCCAAGACCGCCGTCGAAGCGTTCATCGCCGGTGAGATCGAGCGCTGACCGTTCGATCTCGACCGAAGGCCGGACCCGCTGCGGGTCCGGCCTTCGTCGTCGCCTGACGGCCGCCCGATAGCGTCGCGTCCGTGGCTGAGACCGGAGTGGGACTGCGCGCGATCCTCGGCGTACGCGGGTTCCGGCTGCTGCTCGGCGCGCGACTGACGGGTCAGCTCGGCGACGGGCTGGTGCAGGCCTCGCTCGCGACGTTCGTGCTGTTCTCCCCCGAGCGCCAGCCCACGGCCACGAAGGTCGCTGTCGCGTTCGCCATCCTGCTGCTGCCGTACTCCCTCGTCGGACCGTTCGCCGGGGTGCTGCTCGACCGCTGGCGTCGGCGCACGGTGCTGGTCTGGGCGAACCTCGTGCGTGCCGTGCTCGTCATCGGGCTGGCCTCGGTGGTCGCCTCCGGTCGTGACGACGTCGTGCTCGCCGTCTCGGTGCTCCTGGCGCTCGGCGTCAACCGCTTCATCCTGGCCGCCCTCTCGGCCGGGCTCCCGCACGTCGTGGCCGGCCGTCACCTCGTGACGGGCAACGCGCTCGCACCGACCGCCGGCACGATCGCCTCGGTGCTCGGCGGGCTCGGCGGTGTCGCGATCCGTTCGGCCGTCGGGGGCGGTGACCTCGGGTCGGTGGTGGTGCTCGGCGCCGCGGTGCTCGCGTACGTCGTCGCCTCGACCGTCGCCCGACGCCTGCGTCCCGACGATCTCGGGCCCGACGAGCACACCGAGGCCGAGACGGTGCGCGGTGTCGTCTCGGGCATGGTCGAGGGGGTGCGCCACCTGGCCGAACGGCGCCCAGCGGCTCGCGCCATCGGACTCGTCATGGTGCACCGCGTCATCTTCGGCATCGCCGTGGCCCTCACGGTCCTTCAGGTGCGCGGCACCCTGCATCCCGACGATGCCGAGGCAGCCATCGGCGCCCTCACCGTGGCCACCGCGGCCGCCGGGCTCGGTGCGCTCCTCGGTGCGGTGAGCACTCCACGGATGTCGCGTCGCGTCGGTGCGGTGCGCTGGTCGGCGGGCGCCCTCGTCGTGGGCGTGACCGTGGGGGCGTTCGGCGTGGCGTCGGCGACCCTGCCCGGCCTGCTCCTGCAGGGGCTGTTCGTCGGCTTCGCGGGCCAGGCAGTCAAGGTCTGCTCCGACACGATCGTGCAGGAGGACGTCGACGACGACCGGCGCGGCCGGGTCTTCTCGCTCTATGACGTCGGCGTCAACGTCGCCATCGTGGTCGGTCTCACCGCAGCCGCGTTCGCCGCACCTCCGAGCGGGGCCGCGCCGATGATCTCCGTGTGGATGGTCGCGCTCGCGGTCGTCGGTGCGTGGTGGGCTCTCACGAGCGAGCGCCGCGACCCGGCGCGCGCCTACGCCGCCGACCCGATCGCCATCCCGGGCGAGCACTGAGGTCCTAGGGTCGGCGCTGGACCGACGAGAGGGATGGCCATGGCCGACACCGCACCCACCGAGGACGCCGACGCGCTCACGGCGCGCACCGCCGGGCTCGAGCAGCGCACGCCGAAGCGGCGTCTCGACGGACGAGGAGCCACTGCCTGGGTGATCGTCATCATCGCCGCGCTGCTGTTCCCCCTCGCGCTCACGGCGTACTGGGGCCAGCGCACGCTCACCGACACCGCGCGCTACGTCGAGACCGTGGCCCCCCTCGCCCAGGACCCGACCATCAAGCTCGCGGTCGGCGAGAAGGTCACCGAGGTCATCACGACCCAGCTCGACGCGCAGGCGCGCGTCGAGACGCTGCTGAGCGACAACCCGCGGCTCGCGCCCCTCGCCGCACCGATCGCGGTCGGTGTCAACACCCTGGTGGCCAACGAGGTGACGAAGGTCATCAACAGCGAGCAGTTCGCCGGGCTGTGGGAGAGCATCAACCGCAAGCTGCAGCGGGGGTTGATCGCTGCGCTGTCCGGCGATCCGACCGGGGCGATCACCATCCAGGGCGACCAGGTCATCGTCGACACCGGGGACGTCATCGAGGTCGTGAAGCAGCGGCTCGTCGACCGCGGACTCACCTTCGCAGCCAACATCCCGGTGCCCCCGGCTGCCGACCGACAGGTCGTGCTGCTGACCTCGCCGCAGCTCAAGCAGGCGCGAACGGTCTACGCCATCGGCCAGCCGGTGGCCCAGTGGCTGATCTACGCCGTGCTGCTCCTGTTCGCCGTGGCCATTCTCGTCTCGCGCCGACGCGCGCGGATGACCATCGCGGTCGGCGTCTCGATCCTTCTCGGCGCGATCGTCGTCCGGCTCCTGATGGTCTACGGGCAGAGCGTGGTCGCACTCAATCTCGAGGGCACGACGTTCGCGGTCGCTCAGAACGCGTTCTTCGCGATCCTCACGGAGTTCCTGCTCACGGCCGTGCGGGCGGCGTTCGCACTCGGTCTCGTCCTCGCGCTCATCGGCTGGTCCCGCTCCGGCAGCTCCTCCGCGCTCACTGCGCGGGAGTTCTTCGGTGGCGCGATCTCCGGCGCGGGGGAGAAGGCGTCCGGCTCGGCGATCGCTCCGGTCGGGGCGTGGTTCGCGCGCACCCGCGTCCGCTGGCGGATCGCCGTCGCGGGTGTGGCCGCGCTCGTGCTGCTGACGGCCAACCCGCTGACCGGATCCTTGATCCTGTGGACGGCGGTGCTCGCCGTGCTCGCCCTCGTGGTGGTCGAGCTCCTCGCTGCCTCGGCGCCGACGTCGTCACCAGAACGACCAGCACCAGCCTGAGGACCACCGACGGCGGACCCAGCCTCGGGTCAGTGCTGCTGGGCCCACCAGGCTCGCAGCTCCGCCTCGGCGTCGTGCTCGCCGAGCGGGCCTCGGTCCAGGGCCAGCTCGAGCAGGAAGGCGTACGCCTGACCCACGTCACGGCCGGGCGGGATGCCCAGGATCGCCATGATCGCGTTGCCGTCGAGGGCCGGTCGGATCGCCGCGAGCTCCTCCACCTCGGAGAGCCGGGCGATCCGCTCCTCGAGGCTGTCGTAGGTGCGCGCCAGGCGATCGGCCTTCTTCTTGTTGCGCGTCGTGCAGTCGGCCCGGGTCAGCTTGTGCAGCCGGGACAACTGCTCGCCGGCGTCGCGGACGTAGCGGCGTACGGCGCTGTCGGTCCAGTCGCCCTCGCCGTAGCCGTGGAAACGCAGGTGCAGCTCGACGAGCAGCGACACCTCGTCGACGAGGTCGTTGGAGAACCGCAGCACCGCCATGCGCTTGCGGGTCATCCGCGCGCCGACCATCTCGTGGTGGTGGAAGGAGACGCCGCCGTCGGACTCGAAGCGCCGGGTGCGCGGCTTGCCCACGTCGTGCATGAGCGCCGCGAAGCGCAGCACGAAGTCCGGACCCGACACCGGCTCGTGCGAGGACTCCAGCTCGATCGCCTGCTCGAGCACCGTGAGGGTGTGCTCGTAGACGTCCTTGTGCCGGTGGTGCTCGTCGACCTCGAGGGCGAGCGCGGGCAGCTCGGGGAGGACGAGCTCGGCGAGGCCGGTCGCGACGAGCAGGGACAGGCCCTGACGCGGGTCGCCGCCCAGCACGAGCTTCACCAGCTCGTCCCGCACCCGTTCTGCCGACACGATCGCGAGCCGCCCGCACATGGCGGTCATCGCCGCCACCACCTCGGGCGCGACCGTGAACCCGAGGGTCGAGGCGAAGCGCGCCGCGCGCATCATCCGCAGCGGGTCGTCGCCGAAGGACGCCTCCGGCGTGCCCGGGGTCCGTAGGACACCCGCCGCGAGGTCGTCGAGGCCGCCGTGCAGGTCGACGAACTCGAACGACGGGAGGCGCACGGCCATCGCGTTGACGGTGAAGTCGCGGCGGCGGAGGTCGTCGGCGAGCGAGGCGCCGTAGCTCACCTCGGGCTTGCGCGACTCGCGGTCGTAGGCCTCGGCCCGGTAGGTGGTGATCTCGAGCTTGTGCTCGCCCTTGCGCACGCCGACGGTGCCGAAGGCGATGCCGACGTCCCACACCGCGTCGGCCCACCCGCGCACGACCTCGAGCACGACCTCGGGTCGGGCATCGGTCGTGAGGTCGAGGTCGTCGCCCCACCGGCCCAGGAGCGCATCCCGCACCGGGCCACCGACGAGTGCGAGCTCGTGCCCGGCCGAGGCGAAGCGCTCGCCCAGCTCGAGCGCCACCCCGGCGCGGGTGCGCAGGTGCTCGACCGCCGAGAGCACCTCGGCGGGCACGGACGACTCGGGGGGCACGTCGCGACAGCCTAGGCGCCGCCGTCCCGCAGGTATCCTCGGGACCATGTCCGGCTCACCTCGTCCCGCGCCCCCCGCGGGCGGGCGGGCGGCCCCCCGACCGGCACCGCTGCGACTGACCAGGGTCGACGAGACCAGCGCCGGCGGCCTGGTGCTCGACCGCTCCGGGCGCACCCCGCGGGCGGCCCTCATCGCCCGGCACGACCGCCGCGGCCGACTGGTGTGGTCGTTGCCGAAGGGCCACGTCGAGGCCGGCGAGACCGTCGAGGAGGCCGCGGTCCGGGAGGTCGAGGAGGAGACAGGGATCCGCGGCGAGGTGCTGGGCCACCTCGGCACGATCGACTTCTGGTTCGTGGCGGAGCAGCGTCGGATCCACAAGACCGTCCATCACTACCTGCTCGAGGCACGCGGTGGCGAGCTCTCCGACGACGACGTGGAGGTGGTCGAGGTCGCCTGGGTGGCCCTCGACGAGCTGCCGACCACCCTGGCCTACGCCGACGAGCGTCGACTGCTGGATCGGGTGCAGGAGGTGCTGGCCGGAGCCTGCGCCGAGGGTGGCCCCGAGGCCGCGGCCCCCGCGGGCACGGCCGGATGACCCGGTCCGGGCTCGCTCGCCGGCTGGTCGCGGCGGGCCTCACCGCGGCCGTGGTCCTGCTCCCCGTCGTGGGTGCCAAGGGGGCCGCTGGTGCCGGGCGGGCCGACCTCCGCCCCCCGGCGGCTCGGAGCCTGGACGGACCCGGAGCCGTGACCGTGACCCTGACCGCGCTCGGTCCCGTGGTTCCCGCGCCGGGAGGGACCCTCACCATCAGCGGCATCGTCGCCAACACCACGGCCGACCCGGTGCGCGAGGTCGCCGTACGCCTGCGCACCTCACCGACTCCGGTCCGCTCCCGGGCCGAGCTCGCCGAGATCCTCGCGGGCACCGCCGGGCGCACCGGCATCTCGGTCGAGGCCACCCGCACCCCCGTCACCCCCCTGCTGGCGCCCGGGGCTCGCGCGCCGTTCACCTTCTCGATCCCGTTCGACGCGCTCCGCCTGCCCGACGACAACGCGGTGGTGGTGCTCGGCGTCGAGTCCCTCGGAGACCTGGAGCGCGACCCCGACGGCCTCGTGCAGACCGGGTTCACCCGGACCTTCCTGCCCTGGTTCCCGAACCCCTCCGGAGTCGCTCCCACCCGGGTGGTCTGGCTCTACCCGCTGACCACCGCGCCCTCGCGCACCGGCGACAGCGTCTTCCTCGACGACCACCTCGGTGACGAGATCGGCACGGACGGTCGCCTCGGTCGCCTCCTCGACGCGGCGAGCGGCTCCCCGTCCGCGCTCAGCTGGGTGATCGACCCCGCGCTGCTCGAGTCCCTGGTCGACATGGCCGACGGGTACGCCGTCCGCACGGCGTCCGGTGATCTCGCGCCGGGGACCGCCACGCTGGCCGCGACGACCTGGCTGGCCCGCCTGAGACAGCTGACCTCGACCGCCGAGGTCACCGCGACCGCGTACGCCGGTCCGGACGTCGTCGCGCTGCACAGGGCGGGGCTCGACCTCGACATCGCGCTGGCCGCCACCACCGCTCGGGACGTCCCCGAGGCGGTGCTCGGGCGGCCCGTCACGGGCGGGCTCGCCTGGCCCCCGGGCGGGCTCGCGGACGACGGCACCCTCGACGTGCTGCGCGCCGCCGGCGCCCGCGTCGTCGTGCTGAACGCGACCTCGCTGCCGCCCAGCCCGCCCGTGTCCTACACCCCCAGCGCGACCGTCGACCTCGCGACGGGGGGGTCGCCGCTGCGCGCGGTCGCCGCGGATCCCGCGCTCTCGAGGCTCGTGGCCGACACCCGCCCGACGGTGCCCGACGGTGCCATGGACCCCCTCGCACGCCGCCAGCTGGCGCTCGCCGAGCTCGCCATGACGACGCTCGAGCTCCCGTCGGTCTCGCGCACCCTCGTCATCGCCCCCGACCTGGCGTGGGCCACCGACGTCGCCTCCACGCGTGAGCTGGCAGGTTCGCTCACGGCCTCGCCGTGGGCCACCACCGACCGGCTCGACGCGCTCGTCACGGGGGAGGCGAGCACGGTGCCGCGCGCCCGGGCCGACTACCCGGGCGCGGCTCGCAAGGCCGAGCTGCCGCAGGCGTTCCTCGCCCGGGTCGCAGCCGCGCGCGACGACCTCGCCGGACTTCGCAGCGTCGCCCCGGACGTCCCCGGAGCGGGCACGGCCGGGCTCGAGTCGGCACTCACCCGCACCGAGTCGGCCGCCTGGCGCACGCAGCCGGGGGCGGGCCGCCGCCTGCTCAGCACCGTCGACGCCGAGATCGACGCCCAGATCGCCCAGGTGCAGGTGCTCTCTCGGGCCCCCGTCACCCTCCCCGGCGACTCGGGGGTCATCCCGGTGACGGTCGCCAACGACCTCGACCGGCCGGCGCGGGTCGGCGTGCGGCTGAGCGGGACCCCGACGGTGCGTTTCGAGGCCGCCGACGTCGAGGTGGTGACCCTGGCACCGGGTGAGAAGCGCACGCTCGAGGTGACCGCCCGGGTGCTCGGCACCGGCCCGGTCTCCGTCGCGATCGTGCTGCTCACTCCCGAGGGCGACACGTTCGGGGTGCCGGTGCGCACCGAGGTGCGCTCGGCTGCCTACGCCCGCGCGGCTCAGTGGGTGGTAGCCGCATTGTTCGGCATGCTCGTGGTGCTCCTCGCCATCAACGTCGCCCGTCGGCGGCGCCCCGCGGTCGGAGCGACGAGCGGCGGAGGTGAGCGATGAGCGAGACGCCTGAGGTCGACCAGACGGTGGCCGGCGTCCCGGCCGACGAGCTCGCCGGGTCGCTGTCCGAGGAGCTCGCCGGCGACCTGGTCACCGCCGGCGTCCCCTCCGCGTCGGCCGTCGACGGCATTCCTCCCTCGTCCAGCACGGCATCGGCGAGCGTCCTGCGCTCGAGCGTGGTGATGGGAACCGGCACGGTGCTCTCCCGCTTCGGTGGGGTGCTGCGCGGCGTCGCTCTCGCTGCCGCGCTCGGCGCGGGCACGGTCGCCGACATGTTCATCCTGGGCAACACGCTGCCCAACGTGATCTACATCCTCATCATCGGCGGCGCCCTCAACGCCGTCTTCATCCCCGAGCTGGTCCGGCACATGAAGGACGACGGTGACGACGGGGTCGCGTACGCAGACCGGCTGATCAGCCTCGTCGGGACGCTGCTGATCGTCGTCTCCGTCGCCGCGGTCGTGCTCGCGCCGTGGATCGTCCGGCTCTACGCGACGCCGGCGTACACCCAGTCACAGCTCGACCTGGCGACCTCGTTCGCGCGGTTCTGCCTGCCGCAGATCTTCTTCTACGGCGCCTACACGATGCTGTCGCAGGTGCTCAACGCGCGCGGGCACTTCGGTGCGCCGATGTTCGCGCCGCTGGTCAACAACCTCGTCGCGATCGTCACCTTCGTGCTGTTCATCGTCGTCGCCGGGTCCGAGGCCGGGGCCGACGGCGTCCTCGAGCCGGAGCAGGTCGCCCTGCTCGGCATCGGGACGACGCTCGGCGTCGCCCTCCAGGCTGCCGTCCTCGTGCCCGTGCTGCGCCGAGCGGGCTACCGGTTCCGGCCCCGGTTCAGCTTCCGCGGCGCAGGACTCGGCACGGCGGGCGGGCTCGCGGCGTGGACCATCGGCCTCGTCCTGGTCAACCAGCTGGCGTACGTCGTCATCGTGCGGCTGGCCACCGGGGTCAACGCCGTGTCCCAGGAGCAGGGCCTCACCGCCGCCGGGCTCACGGCGTACACCAACGCCCACCTCATGTTCGTCCTGCCGCACTCGGTGATCACCGTGTCGATCGTCGCCGCGCTGCTGCCCCGGATGAGCCGGGCCGCGCACGACCGGGCGTACGCCGACCTCGCGGGTGACATCGCCGCCGGCATGCGCTCGGCGGCCGCCCTGATCGTCCCCGCCTCGGTCGCTCTCGTGGTGCTCGGCACCCAGGCCGGCGTGCTGCTGTTCAACTACGGGCAGACCTCGACGGAGTCCGCGCAGGTGACCGGGTCGCTGGCCTCGGTGTTCGCCCTGGGACTGCTGCCGTTCACGCTCTACTACGTGATCCTGCGCGGTTGGTATGCCCTCGAGCAGACCCGCACGGCGTTCTGGATCACGGTGGTGCTCAACGCGCTCTACCTGGCCATCGCGGTCCCGCTGTTCGCGCTCGTGGCCGACCGTCGCCCCGGACCGGCTGCGCTCGCCGCGCTCGCCTTCGGCTACGTCGCGTCGTACTGGATCACCGTCGCCCTCGCCTGGTGGGTCCTCGCCCGCCGCCTCGGTGGCCTGGAGACCCGGCGTACCGTCCGAGCCCTCGTGCGGATGGGCGCCGCCGGCGTCGTCACGCTCCTGGTGATGGGCAGCACGCTGGTCGTGCTGCGTCAGGTCCTCGACGTCGGCAGCAGGGTCGGGGCGGCGATCGACATCGCGGTGGTCGGCAGCCTCGGGCTTCTCGCCTACCTCGCGGCCGCCTCGCTGCTGCACATCACCGAGGTCACGGACAGCCTCGAGATGATCCGCCGACGCTCCCCGGTGCGCCGCTGACTCGGCCGCGTGAGTCCCCGCCGGCGCGTGGCGCTGCTCCATCCGGGCTAATCGCGGCCACGGGTGTAACACCTGGACCTCAAGCGCGGACGCCCCAGCGTCGAGACGTACTGCGTGGGACCTCTCGCTGCGCGTACCCGGAACGCGAGCACCTCCGTGCCGTCGGACGCCGGCATCGTGCTGGTCACGACGCTCGTGAAGGTCGTGCTCGTGCTCGGCCTGCTCGGTGCGACGGTCTTCGACACGATCTCGATCACCGCCGCGCACGTCGGCGTGCAGGACGACGCCCAGACGGCGACCCGGATCGGGCACCAGATCCTCGAGGACCGCGGGACCGCGAAGGCTGCCTACGCCGCGGTCGTCGAGTACGCCGAGGAGAACGGCAGCACCGTCGTCCCGCGCAGCTTCTCGATCGGGCCGAAGCGGTCGGTCACGGTCACCCTGCACCGCGAGGCATCGACGTTCCTCGCGAAGTACCTGCCGCGGATCGATGCCTACATCTCCGTGACCTCGACGGCCACCGCCAGCGACCCGGTGCGATGACGGCGATGCACTCCCCGCGCTCGGCCCGGTCCGGGTGGACGAGCATCCTGCTCGCGTTCATCCTCGTCGGCGGCTCGGTCCTCGCGAGCACGTCCCCGGCGTCAGCCGACCCCGACCTCAGCTCTGCCCGGGCCGCCGCCACGGAGCTGCGCGCCACGGTCGACCGGCTCCACGCGGAGGCCGAGGCGGCCGCCGAGGACTACGGCGCGGCCAGCGACGCGCTCGAGCTGATGGTGACGCGGCTCCTGCTCTCCGACCAGGACGTCGACACCGCCGAGGGAGACGTGGGGCGGGGCGGCCGGCGGC
>JANMMN010000319.1:0-2591 GCA_031373405.1 Actinomycetes bacterium | reverse complement strand
GATGTCCTTGACGCCGTCGCCGTCGAGGTCGACGTGCTCCACACCGTGGAACGCCGGGACCTGCTGGGTCAGCAGATCGTGGCGAACCCACGTCGCACCATTGGATCGGTTCTCCCACCAGGTAAGTGACCCACGGCCCTGGGTCACGCCGGTGCAGGCGGACTTGGTGATCGCGAAGCCCTCAAAGAAGAACCCGGCCGGCACGATGAGGTCGGCGTCGCCGTCGCCGTCCACGTCGGACGGAGTGACACGGTTCGGCACGACGATGCCGTCGCTGGGAGAGATCACGGTGGTCTTGCTGGCGGCGCTACCGGACAGGGCGATGTCGCCGCCCTGCTTGTTCTTCGCCGTGTTCGTGTAGACCTGAACCGTTCCACCCGCTGCCGGGTAGGCGAACGGAGCCGTCAGGTCGACGCACCGGAGGAACGGGGGCACCGGCGCGGGGAAGGCCTGGGGGAACTTCGTGGTGAAGGCCCCGTATCCGGTGGCCACGACCTCGGGGCGGACGTCACCGAGGACGTCACCCGCGGAGGCGAACGCGGCTCCGGCCACCGTGTCGACGGTGGACCCGAGGAACACGGCGGGCGTGACCGGGTCGCTGGCGGCGTAGGCCTGGCCGGTGAGGGCCAGGGCCGCGGCGCAGCCGCCGGCGGTGACGAGAGCGACGGCGCGAGCCGGACGGCGGCGGCGACGCTCGGGCATGAGGTGGGACATGGACTCTCCTGCACTGGTGGTGGACTAGCCGGAACAGTGGTCCACTGGGAGGGACAGCGGTGTGAGGGACTCTGTCGCACAACCTTTCGCACAAGAAGACCTTTCAGATAACGAAGTGATAACACCCTCGAGCCTCTGGTCGTGCGGGGACCGGACCCGTACGCTGCCCAGCGGAACGCCGATCCGGATCGACGGGTGGCGGGAACGAGGCCGAACGCAGGGGGAGCAATGTCGAGAGGAGCCACGGTGCCCGAGGGTCGCGGCAGCACCCGCGAGCGGGTCGCCGCTGTGCTGCGCGACGAGATCCTCGACGGCCGGCTCGCCCCGGGCGTGACCCTGCGCACCGAGGCCGTCACCGAACGCCTGGGCGTCAGCAACTCCCCGCTCCGTGAAGCCTTCGTGCAGCTCGAGGCCGAGGGCCTGGTCGAGGTCTCCCCCAACCGCGGCGTCGTCGTCGCGCCGCTCACCCGCAGCGGAGCGGCCGACCTGATCCGCATCGGCACCCTGCTCTGGGGGGCCGGCCTGCGCTGGATCGTCCCGACCCTGGAGCCCGCGACCGTCGACTCCCTGCGCCGCACCGACGTCGACCTCGGCCTGGCGCTGCGCTCCGGAGACCTCGCCGGGGCGGTGTTGGAGGCCGAGCGCTTCGACCAGATCCTGCTGGCGTCCTCGTGGAGCACCGAGCTCGTCCGCACGGTCGACGCCGTCCGCCCCCGCCTCCAGCGCCTCGGCCGGCTGCTCGCGTCGTACGCCGTGATGGACCGTCGGGCCGTGGCCCAGGCCGCGGTGCTCACCGCCGCGGGCAGCACCGACCTGGCCCCCGTGGAGTCGGCGTACGCCGAGCTCTGGGCGGCCCTGACTGCCGAGCTGCAACGGAGCCGCCATGTCGCCCCGTGAGCAGAACCGGCGCTCCTCGGCGCTCGCGGTGGCACGCAAGGTCCGGCCGGCGCCCGTAGGCCCGGGCCCTGACGTCACCGCCGCGCTGCGCCAGATGGATCGTCGGCGGCGCTGCGGCGTGCTCAACCGGCGGCTCGGCTGGGTCATCCTGCCGATCGTGGTGCTGGCGAGCGTCCTGCACTACGGGCTCGGCTTCACCCAGGGCGGGTCCAACCAGATCGTGCTGGTCCTGCAGTTCGTGTTCGTCCCGCTCGTGGCCGTGCACGCCGCACTCAGCTTCTACGTCTTCGGCTGGGTCCCGCCCAGCCGCACCCTGCGGGTGTTCCACGTCTGGTTCGGCTATGCGTACGCCGTGCTCGTGCTCGCCTCGCAGACGTCCTGGGCCTGGCCCACCGTCCACGTCGTGCTCACGGTTCTGATGTACGTCGCGCTCGCGGCGCACGTCGGCATCGGGATCCGCTACGCCCGACGCCGACGCGAGGTGGCGGTCGCAGCGCGTCACGACTGGCGATAGGCGAGACTGTGAGCGGCCGCCGCCGAGCGCGCGGTAGAACCCTCCTAGCACTCGACTCGAGCGGAAGAGAGACCTGACATGCGACGCAGGGGCGGACCACACCTGTTGAGGACCGCGGCCACCACGGCCGTGGTCGTCGGTACGGCGAACGCAGTGAGCGGCAAGCAGCAGGCGAAGCAGCAGCAGGCGGCACAGTCCCAGGCTGCCAACGCCCAGGCCGCCGACATGGCTCGGCAGGCCGAGGTCGACGCAGCCGTTCAGAACGCGCTCGCAGCGCAGGCAGCCCAGCAGGCGACGGCCGCGGCAGCCGCGCCGGCTCCAGCCGTCGACCTCACCGCCGAGCTGCAGAAGTTCGCAGCGCTGAAGGAACAGGGCCTCATCGACGACGCGGAGTTCTCGGCCATGAAGGCGAAGCTCCTCGGGATCTGACGCGCACCACGACGAACGCCCCGACCTCCCGCGTCAC
>JANMMN010000413.1:0-5559 GCA_031373405.1 Actinomycetes bacterium | reverse complement strand
ACCAAATAAATGCTGCTACAATTACTGCTAATCTGTAATAGGCAAGTACACCTCTTTTAGTTTGCTTTACACAAAAAATCCACCAAGACAATAAAAATAAAATACCAAGTGTTGCAAATATTAATTCTTTCCAAGGTTTTGTAGCACCAACAACATTTTGGTTCGAAAAAAAATTAAAACCAATAACAGCAATAGTCATAAAAATTAAAAGTTGACTTACATAATCAAATAATTGATAGTTGGGTCTTTTAATTTCTACAATATAATCGTATGTTTTTTGCATATTATGTACAGTTAATAAATAGTGTCATTTTCTTAAGAATGAAAATAAGTAGGCAAATGTAGGCAACCAAAATTGTACAAGCCTTGTTATATGCTTAAGATATTTTGTTCGATTTAACAAAATGCAAAACCTAAAGAACCTAAATGGCTACAATAATTAAACTACTTTTGCAGCCTTAAAATAAGTTGTTATGAAGAAAACACATATTATAATACTCGTTTTTATTGCAATAGCCATTACAGTATTAATTAGCTATACTGGTAGCTTAACTACTTATGAAACTATAGCATCTGCAAAAGAGAAAAATGGCAAATTTGTGAATCTAATTGCAAAATTAGACAAAACACAGCCTATGCAATACGATGCTGTTACCCCCGCGACCGTGCCGATCACCGACGGAAGGACGGTGTGGTCGATCGTCGACGCGAGGTACTGGGCCGCACCTGGCGGGGTTCGCAGCACGACGAGGTTGGCCGAGCTGTCGGCCGAGACGAGCACCTCCCCGGCGACCCGAGCGAGCTTGGTGACCGCAGCCTCCTCCCCCGCCGCCGCGATCGGGCGAGAGTCACCCCCCTCCGCAGGGACGGCGTACACCGCGATCCCATCGACACCGGTCACCTTGAGCGCCCCGAGCTCGTCGAGGTCGCGCGACAACGTGGCCTGGGTGACAGTGACGCCGTCGGCGGCGAGGAGCTCGGCAAGCCGCGACTGGTTGGGCACCGAGTGGTGCTCGAGCAGCTCGATGATCCGCGCTCGGCGGGCGGCCTTGGTGTGCGGGGCCGTCATGCCGTCACCTCGCCGAGGAGCCCGGGCAGGGCAGCGGAGAACTGGTCGGCCTCGTCGATCGTGAGCACCAGTGACGGGGCCAGTCGGATCGTGGTCGGGCGGACGGCGTTGACGAGGAACCCCGCGGACCGTGCCGCGGTCTCGAACTCAGCGGCAACAGGCTCGGCCAGCTCGAGAGCTCGCCAGAGCCCCAGGCCGCGGTGGCTCGCGAGCAGGGGGTGCTCGATCGCGTCGAAGGATGCGGCCCACCGCTCCCCCGTCGCCGCAACGTGGGCCAGGAGGTCGTCGCGCTCGATCGTGTCGAGCACTGCGAGCGCGGCGGCGCAGCTGACCGGGTTGCCGCCGAAGGTCGACCCGTGGTCACCAGGCACGAAGACGTCCGCGGCCGCCCCCGTCGCAAGCACGGCACCGATCGGGAGGCCGGCACCGAGCCCCTTGGCCAGGGTGACCACGTCGGGTGTCACGTCCTGCGCGGTGCACATCAACCAGGAACCCGTACGCCCGATGCCGGACTGCACCTCGTCGAGGACCATCAGCGCGCCCACCCGGTCGCAGATCTCGCGAACTGCGGCGAGGTAGCCCTCGGGCGGGATGATCACTCCAGCCTCGCCCTGCACCGGTTCGACGATGACGGCTGCGGTGCGCTCGGATACCGCGCCGCGCATGGCGGCGGCGTCGCCGAAGTCCACGAAGGTGACGGGGCCGGGGAGGGGCTCGAACGGCGCCCGTTTGGCGGGGCTACCCGTCACAGCGAGAGCACCGAGCGTGCGCCCGTGGAAGCCGCCGTGGGTCGCGACGAGCTCCGTGCGTCGGCTCGAACCGTCCTTCGGCTGCCCGTGCTTGCGCGCGATCTTCAGCGCCGCCTCGTTGGCGGTGGCGCCGTCCTGGCAGAGGAAGACGCGTGCGGCGACCGGCAGCAACGACGAGAGCCGTTCGGCAAGAGCAAGTCCCGGCTCGTGCATCGCGAGGTTGCTCGTGTGTGCGAGCGTCGCGACCTGGCGCGAGACCGCCTCGACCACCGCGGGGTGGGCGTGCCCGAGCGACGACACGGCGATCCCACCGATGAGGTCGAGATAGCGATGCCCGTCGACGTCCCAGACGTGGCTGCCTGCACCGCGAGCGAGCGCAATCGGCGGCGAGCCGTAGTTGCGCATCATGACCGAGTCCCAGCGGTCCCGGTAATCCGTCGTCGTGCTCATGACGGCACGGCCTCGTCATCGAAGAGCGGCGCCTCGTCGGGGAGCACCATCGTGCCGACGCCTGACGACGTGACGACCTCGAGCAGCACGCCATGGGCGAGGCGGCCGTCGATGACGTGCGCGCGGGGCACTCCTCCCCGCACCGCGCGGACGCAGGCCTCCATCTTGGGGACCATGCCGCTCGCGAGGCTCGGCAGCATCGCCTCGAGATCGCTGACACCGATGCGCCGGATGACCTCGTTGCTGGCGGGCCAGTCGGCGTACAAGCCTTCGACGTCGGTGAGCACCACGAGCTTGTCGGCGCCGAGGGCGACAGCCAGTGCGGCCGCGGCCGTGTCCGCGTTGACGTTGTAGACCTCACCGTCCGTGCCACGCGCCACCGACGACACCACCGGGACCAGGCCGTCGTTGAGAAGCCGGACCACGAAGTCCGGCCGCACCTCGACCACGTCGCCCACCAGCCCGATGTCGACCGGCTCACCGTCGACCAGGACATCGCGTCGCTCCGCGGTGAACAGGTGCGCGTCCTCGCCGGAGAGCCCGACGGCGTACGGGCCGTGAGCATTGAGCAGACCGACGACCTCGCGTTGCACCTGACCGGTCAGCACCATGCGCACCACGTCCATCGCCTCAGGGCTGGTCACGCGGTAACCGCCTCGGAACTCCCCCGCGATCCCGAGGCGATCGAGCATGCTGCTGATCTGTGGGCCGCCGCCGTGGACGACGACCGGCCGCAGTCCTGCCATCCGCAGGAACATCACGTCGGCGGCGAACGCCTCACCGAGTGCCCGGTCGACCATGGCGTTGCCGCCGTACTTGAGCACCACCGTCGCACCGTGGAACCGTTCGAGCCATGGCAGTGCCTCCGCGAGCACCGCAGCTTTGGCGAGCGCCCGTTCGCGGTCCGGATTGCCGGTGTGCGGGGGTCCCTGGACGCTCACGTCGAGTACGCCGAGTTCTCGTGGACGTAGGCAGCGGTGAGGTCGTTGGTCCACAGGGCCGCTGACGAGTCGCCAGCATTCAGGTCGATGCTGATGACCACCTCGCGACCCGTCATGTCGACGAGGTCACGGTCATCACCGGCAGATCCGTTGCGGCACAACCAGATCCCGTTGATGGCGACGTCGACCTGGTCCGGTTCGAACGCAGCTTCGGTCATCCCGAGCTCGGCGAGGATGCGACCCCAGTTGGGGTCCTCGCCGTGGATCGCGCACTTGACCAGGTTGGCACGCGAGATCGCCCGCGCCGCCAGCACCGCGTCGTCCTCGCTCGCGGCGTTGACTACCTCGATCCGGATGTCCTTGCTCGATCCTTCAGCGTCTGAGACCAGCTGGCGCGCCAGGCCGGCGCACGCCGTCGTGACGACGTCAAGGAGCTCGTCGTACGGCGGTGTCACGCCCGACGCTCCGCTGGAGAGCAACAAGACTGTGTCGTTGGTCGACGTGCACCCGTCGCTGTCGACCCGGTCGAAGGTCACCCTGGTCGCCGCGCGCAGCACGGAGTCCAGCGTGCCGGCGTCGGCGACGGCGTCGGTCGTGAGCACCACGAGCATGGTCGCCAGCGACGGTGCGAGCATGCCGGCACCCTTGGCCATGCCACCGACGAGGAAGCCGTCCCCGAGCGCGGTCACGACCTTGGGCACCGAGTCGGTGGTCATGATCGCGAGCGACGCGTCCTCGCCCCCGTCACCGGACAGCCGGGCGTACGCCTCGGTCATGCCGGCGAGGAGGCGGCCGGTCTGCAGTCGAACCCCGATCAGCCCGGTGGAGCACACAGCGACATCTCCGGCCCCGATCCCCACGAGCTCGGCCACGTGCTCGGCCGTGCGGTGCGTGTCGAGGAATCCGTCTGGGCCTGTACAGGCATTGGCACCACCGGAGTTCAGGGCGACGGCGCGCACCACTCCGGCAGCGAGGACCTGCTGCGACCAGAGCACCGGGGCCGCCTTCACCCGGTTGCGGGTGAACACGCCGGCGGCCGAGTAGTCGGGACCCTGGTTCACGACGAGAGCGACGTCGAGTGACCCCGAGGACTTCAGCCCCGCGGACACCCCAGCGGCGACGAAGCCCGAGGCAGCGGTGACGCTCACGGAGCAACTCCGATCGCTGTCAGGCCCGCGGTCTCGGCGAGACCGAGGGCCAGGTTGGCGTTCTGCAGGGCCTGGCCGGAGGCGCCCTTGACGAGGTTGTCGATGGCCGAGACGACGACGGCGCGCCCCGAGTGCTGGTCGGCGGCCACCTGGAGGTGCACCGCGTTGGAGCCCACGGTGGCGCCTGTCTGCGGCCACGAGCCTGGCGGAAGGATCGTGACGAACGGCTCGCCGGCGTACGCCGCGTGCAACGCCTCGTGCAACAGCTCGGTCGTGACCCCGGGGGCGAGCCGCGCCGTCGTCGTCGCGAGGATGCCGCGCGGCATCGGGGCGAGCAGCGGGGTGAACGACACCGTGACCTGCTCTCCCGCGGCCCAGCCGAGTGCCTGCTCGATCTCGGGCGTGTGCTGGTGCGTGCCACCGACCTTGTACGCCGACAGCTGCCCCATCACCGTGCTCGCGAGGAGGCCGTCGCTAGGTTTGCGACCCGCGCCCGTCGTACCGGACGCCGCGACGATCACGACGTCGGTGGGCTCGACCAGCCCGGCCGCCAGCAGCGGGGCCAGACCGAGGATCACGCCGGTGGGGTAGCAACCGGGGTTGGCGATGCGGGTCGACTCGACGATCCGGTCGCGCTGGCCGCCGAGCTCCGGCATCCCGTAGGTCCAGGTCCCCGCGTGAGCGCCGCCGTAGTACGTCGTCCAGGCCGCGGCGTCGGCGAGGCGATGATCGGCACCCAGGTCGACGACGAGAGTGCCCGACGACAGCGCGGCGGCGAGGTGGGCCGACTCTCCGTGCGGCAGGGCCAGGAACACGACGTCCGCGCCCGCGAGGGCGTCAGGCTCGGTGGGGACGAAGGTGCGGTCGGCGAGGGTCGTGAGGTGCGGGTGCAGGTCGGTGACCCGCGCGCCGGCGCTCGACCCGGCCGCGAGCGGCCCCAGGGTGAGCGAGGGATGCCCCAGAAGGAGTCGCACGAGCTCGCCTCCCGCATAGCCGGAGGCGCCCACCACTGCAGCGACGTACGAGGTCATGGTGAGAATATACACATACACGCATATCACGGGTACAGGGCTTGCCGAAATGAATGTGGGCTGGGTTCGGTCCTATCGAACTCATGGACCCTTCAGTAGCGGGTCAGGTGCGGGGGGTTGCGCCGGTTGTGTGGGCTGCTGCGGCGACGGCTGCGTCGCGCGCTGCGGACA
>JANMMN010000213.1:0-4200 GCA_031373405.1 Actinomycetes bacterium | reverse complement strand
GCGAACAGTGTCGCCGCGACCAGGTAGGTGAGGTAGCCGAGCAGCGGACGCCGGTCGACCTGCGTGACCGAGGGGGTCTCGAAGACGGTCAAGGCGCGACGGCCCCCGGCACGGCCCCCGCCGCGCGGTAGACGGCGACGGTGCGCTCGGCGACGACCGACCAGCCGAAGTGGTCGACCGCACGCCGGCGGCCCAGCTCGCCCATCGACCGCGCCCGGGCCGGCTCCGCCGCGAGCGCGTTCACCGCGTCGGCGAAACGACGCTCGAAGCCGACCGGGTCGGCGGCGTCGTAGTGGACGACCACGCCGGTCTCGCCGTCGGCGACGACCTCGGGGATGCCGCCGACGTCCGAGGAGACCACGGCGGTCGCGCAGGCCATCGCCTCGAGGTTGACGATCCCCAGCGGCTCGTAGACCGAGGGGCACAGGAAGGCGATCGCGTGGGTGAGCAGCTGCTGCACGACAGGGCGCGGAGCGTGCTCCTGGATCCAGATCACGTCGCGAGACTCGCGCAGGCGCGCGATCTGCGCCCTGGTCTCTGCCGCGATCTCAGGGGTGTCGGGTGCCGAGGCGCAGAACACGAGCTGGAGGTCGGGATCGAACATCGCCGCGGAGCGCAGCAGGTGCGCGATGCCCTTCTGCCGGGTGATCCGCCCGACGAACACGACGTACGGTCGGGCGGGGTCGACCCCCGCATTCTCGACCAGGTCGGTCGCCTCCTGCGGCGCCCACTTCACCGTGTCGATGCCGTTGCGCACGACGTGCACCTTGTCGGGGTCGACGAAGGGGTAGGCGTCGATGACGTCGAGCCTCATCCCGTCGGAGACCGCGATGATGGCCCCCGCCTCGCGGTAGGACGTCGACTCCATCCAGGAGGAGATGCGGTAGCCGCCACCGAGCTGCTCGGCCTTCCACGGCCGACGTGGCTCGAGCGAGTGCGCGGTGACGACGTGGGGTACGCCGAGCAGCTCGGCGGCCAGGTGGCCCCCGAGGTTGGCGTACCAGGTGTGGGAGTGCACGACGTCGACGTTGCTGATGACCCGCGCCATGTCGAGGTCGACAGCGATGGTCGCCAGCACGGCGTTGCTCGACTCGAACCCGACCGGCACGGGGTGGCCGTGAGCCCCGTCGCGGGTCGGCCCGAAGGCATGGACCCGGACGTCGGCAAGCGGGCGCAGCTCCCGCACCAGCTCCTCGACGTGGACGCCGGCACCGCCGTAGACGTCCGGCGGCCATTCCTTGGTGAGGATCCCTACGCGCAACACGGACGCAAGACTAGGCCCCGGTCTACTGTGTGGACGTGGCCCACCGCGACGTACTCGGAATCGTCCTCGCCGGCGGTGAGGGCAAGCGCCTCATGCCTCTCACGGCTGACCGCGCCAAGCCTGCGGTGCCGTTCGGAGGGGCCTACCGGCTCGTCGACTTCGTGCTGTCGAACCTGGTCAACGCCGGCTACCTGCGGATCTGCGTGCTGACGCAGTACAAGTCGCACTCGCTCGACCGCCACATCACCACGACCTGGCGGATGTCGACCCTGCTGGGCAACTACGTCACGCCCGTGCCCGCGCAGCAGCGGCTCGGGCCGCGGTGGTTCACCGGCAGCGCTGACGCGATCTTCCAGAGCCTCAACCTGGTCTACGACGAGAGCCCGAAGTACGTCGTGGTGTTCGGCGCCGACCACGTCTACCGCATGGACCCGCAGCAGATGGTCGACCAGCACATCGCCTCCGGGGCCGGCGTCACCGTCGCCGGGATCAGGGTGCCCAAGGAGCAGGCCGACCAGTTCGGCGTGATCGAGACCGCGGCCGACGGTCGCACCATCAGCCGTTTCGTCGAGAAGCCGTCCGACCCGCCGACCATCCCGGGCGACCCGGACCATGTCTACGCCTCGATGGGCAACTACGTGTTCACCACCGACGTGCTGGTGGAGGCGTTGCGCATCGACGCCGGGGACGACGGCTCCGTGCACGACATGGGCGGCAACATCATCCCGATGATGACCGCGCAAGGCATGGCTCAGGTCTACGACTTCGACGAGAACATCGTCCCGGGCACCACCGAGCGCGACAAGGGCTACTGGCGCGACGTCGGGACCCTCGACGCGTATCACGACGCGCACATGGACCTCGTGTCCGTGCACCCGATCTTCAACCTCTACAACCGGCAGTGGCCGATCCTCTCGCACCTGCCGCCGCTGCCCCCCGCGAAGTTCGTCGAGGGCGGCAACAGCCACGAGTCGATGGTCGGCGCCGGGTCGATCATCGCGGGCGCGCACGTGCGCAACAGCGTGCTCAGCTATGACGTCAACATCCGCGAGGGGGCCTACGTCGAAGGCGCGGTGGTCATGCCGGGCGTCAAGATCGGGCGAGGTGCCGTCGTACGCCGGGCCATCCTCGACAAGAACGTGCAGGTGCCCGACGGCGCGCAGATCGGCGTCAACCTCGAGGCCGACCGAGAGCGCTACACGGTCAGCCCCAGCGGGATCGTCGTGGTCGGCAAGGGCCAGAAGGTCGAGCTCGGCTGACCCCACGGCGACCTCTCACCGCGGTCGTGAACGCCGGCGACGCGGCACGGACCGGGGCCGTCGGCGACGACCGGTCGGGGTGCTCAGGCGTCGGCGGAGGCGCGCGGTGCGGCCGGGGCCGGCTCGGGAGCGAGCGCGCGACCGTCGGCGTAGAGGAGGGCGTGGTCCCGCGCCTCTTCGCGCACGACCGCGCGGCTGCGGCGAGCAGCGGTGCGCCAGCCGCACGAGCACTCCGCGGACATGAAGCGCCCGTCGACGAGGTGCACCTCGTGCGCGGGAGCAGCTTGGTGCGCGGGCTCGATCACGGAACCGACGGTAGCGCCCGTCGGGAGATGTCGCACCACCTGTCCGGAACCCGATCCGGTGCTGAGCCCGGTCGGGCGCGTCAGCCGAGGTGACGGCCCGCGACGGTCCGGTTGCGCCGGTTGCGCGCGGCGACCACGAGGCCGACCTGGAGCACGATCAGCCCGAGCACGAGGCTGCGGCCGGCGTCGTCGGCCCCGGTCCTCGGCAGTGCCTGGGGCGGGCTGCCGGCGTTGCCCGCGGGCGGGCTGCTGGGCTCCGGGGTGGCGGCGGGCTCGCTCGTCGACGGCTCCGGTGTGCCCGACCCCGAGGCGCTGGCCGACGGGGTCGGGGTGCCCGAGGCCGTCGGAGCCGATGCCGTCGGCGTGGCCGACGAGGTGGGCAGGGTGGTGCCCGCGCCGGTGAGGGTGATCGGTGCGAGGGCCCGGATCGTCGAGGCGACGGTGGAGATCGCGGCGACAGCACAGGCGTCGGCCGTGCACGAGACGCCACTGCGGATGTCGCCGACCGTGATCGTGATGGTCGCCGTGACCGCCCCTTGGGCGTCGGCGACGGCGACGGCCGTCGATCCGGTGCTCGCGTCGGCGCAGGCGCCGGGCCCGGTGATCACGCCGGCGCCGTCGGGCTTGCACTGCGCGACGATCACGGTGGTGAGGGGGGCGAAGCCCGTTGCCGTGACCGTGACCGAGGCCTTGGCGGCGAAGGGGCCGGTCGGGTCGAGCGTGATCGACGGCGCTGCTTCGGCGACGCCGGTGGTGAGCACCGACGCGACGAGCCCGACGAGAGCTGCCGCGGCGAGGCGCGCGGCACGTGACGAGCCCACTCGCACCCCAACCCCCTCCGGCGGTCCGCTCAACGGAACATCGTTCCGATCTGATCCAACACCATCGTCCCGATCCGCGGAACCCCTCGTCCGGCCGGATCCGGTCCAGCTCAGCGTCGCGGCACCACGCCGCCCACGACGACGCGCGCAGCGATCGCCGTCGGCACCCCGGGAGCGGCGTCCGGGTCGACGAACCTGCGCAGGTGGCCCACGCCGTAGGCACCGGCGAGCCCTGCGGTCGGATAGAGAGCGGCGTACGCCGAGCGGTTCTCCGGCACCGGGCGCGGCGCCATCGCCGCCGCCACGGCGGCGACCGCGGACGGAGCGCCCCCTGACGTGACGGGCGGCTCTGCCTCGGTCACCACGGCGGCGGCCCAGGACGGGACCGTGGAGTCGATCTCGCGGGCGGGCGTCGGCCCGGTGGCGGTCGGCCGGTCGAGCAGCGCCGTGCCGGCCCCGGCACCGACCGCCGCGACGGTCAGTCCCGTGGCGGCGCTCGCCCAGGACGGCACGGCCGACGCGGCGACAGAGTCGCCGGAGGGCGTGCGCAC
>JANMMN010000212.1:0-26413 GCA_031373405.1 Actinomycetes bacterium | reverse complement strand
GGCGGAGAACGTCACGCCTCTCTAGGTCCGACAGGACCGCGGCGGCCAGCAGCCGCCGACCGACGTGGATCGCCCCTCGGGGCGGTCCACGTTCTCGTTCTCGGGCCCGACAACGGAATCCGCGCAGCTCGGGCGGGTTCTGCCGAGACCGCGATGCCCCCATGCATGGAGAGCGGGACACGCGCCGTGGAGAGAGCGGGGTCAGGTCTCGAGGGTGGTTGCCAGGTCGAGCCACTGGTCCTCGAGCTGCTCGCGCTCCGTGACGACGGCGCGGAGCTCGGCATCGAGGGCGAGCACCCGCCCGTGGTCGGCTGCCGCCTCGACCAGAGCGGAGTGCAACCGGTCCTCATCGCCGCGCAGCTTCGCGGTACGCCGTTCGATCCGGGTGAGCTCCTTGCGGGCGGCTCGGGCGTCGCCCCCGGAGAGTCGCGACCCGCCGTCGGCCGTCGTCGACGGCGACGGCGTACGCGAACCGCTCGCGACGATGTCGCGACGTCGCTCGAGGTACTCGTCGACGCCGTTGGGCAGGTGCCGCAGCGTGCCGTCGCCGAGGAGGGCATAGAGCGTGTCGGTGGTGCGCTCGAGGAAGTAGCGGTCATGGCTCACCACGACGAGCGTTCCTGGCCAGGTGTCGAGCAGGTCCTCGAGCACCGTGAGCATCTCGACGTCGAGGTCGTTGGTCGGCTCGTCGAGCAGCAGCACGTTGGGCCCACCGACGAGCATGCGCATCAGCTGCAGCCGCCGCTGCTCGCCACCGGAGAGGTCGCCGAGCCGGGTGAACAGCTTGTCGCCGGTGAAGCCGAAGTTCTCGAGCAGCTGCTGCGCGGTCAGCGTGCGCCCCTTGCCGAGCTCGACGTACTGAGTCTGGCGCTGGAGCGACTCGAGCACGCGGTCCTCGGGGTCGATCTCGGCGAGCGCCTGCGAGAGGTGCGCGACGGACACCGTCTGTCCCACCCGGATCGAGCCAT
The DNA here is from genome assembly GCA_031373405.1 of Actinomycetes bacterium. Taxonomy (GTDB): domain Bacteria; phylum Actinomycetota; class Actinomycetes; order S36-B12; family CAIYMF01; genus Longivirga. The sequence continues at coordinate 25,445 of JANMMN010000212.1, read as the reverse complement.
GGCGTACGTCGGGAGCCGCAGCCGTGTCGAGCACTCCGTCGTGCGCGGCGTTGAGCAGCCGCAGCAGGGTCGTCTTGCCCGCGCCGTTCGGACCGAGCAGACCGAGCCGGTCGCCCGGACCGAGGTGCCAGGTCTGCCGGGTGAGCACCTCGGGCGCGTCCGGCGCCGGCGCCAACGAGATATCCTCGAGGTCGTAGACCTGCTTGCCGAGCCGCGCGGTCGCGAACTTCTCCAGCGCCAGCCTGTCGCGCGGCGGAGGCTCGTCGGCGATGAGCTCGTTGGCCGCGTCGATACGGAACTTCGGCTTGCTCGTGCGCGCCGGTGCACCGCGCCGCAACCACGCAAGCTCCTTGCGCAGCAGGTTCTTCCGGCGGTCCTCGCTCGACGCCGCCTGTCGCGAGCGCTCGGCCTTCGCGAGGATGAAGGCCGCGTAACCACCGTCGTACCGGTGCACCGCCGAGTCGGCGACCTCCCACGTCTCCGTCGCGACCGCATCGAGGAACCACCGGTCGTGCGTCACGGCGACGAGAGCGCCACGGCGTACGGCGAGGTGCTCGGCGAGCCACGCGACCGCCTCGACGTCGAGGTGGTTGGTGGGCTCGTCGAGCACGAGCAGATCCGGGTCGTCGATGATGAGGCGTGCCAGCGCAGCGCGGCGTCGTTCCCCGCCCGACATCGTCGCGACCTCGGTGTCGAGCCCGCTCGGGTACGCCGCCGCCGAGACTCCTCCGAGCAACCCGTCCATCACGTCGCGCGTGCGTGCGTCGCCGGCCCACTCGTGCTCGGCCCGGTCGCCGACGACGACGTCGCGCAGCGTGGCCGAGGGGTCGAGGTCGTCGCCCTGGGCGAGCAGCCCGATCGTGATGCCGCCGGCGCGCACGACCCGGCCGGAGTCGGCCGGCTCGGCGCCGACGAGCACCCGGACGAGTGTGGTCTTCCCCCCTCCGTTACGGCCGACGATGCCGATGCGCGAGCCCTCCGTGACGCCGACGGTCACCGACTCGAGCAGGGTGCGCGTGCCCAGGGCCTTCGTGACGTTCTCCAACGCCACGAACGTGATCGGAGCCATCAGCGGTCGACCCGCTGGTCGACAACCCGCGTGCCTGCCACGGGACCGACCGCGCGCTTCACGGTGCGGCACACCCCCGACGCCGTGAAGGCGACCGCGAGATCGAGCGCGTGCTCCTCATCGCGCGCGAGGAAGGCGCAGGTCGGCCCGCTGCCGGAGACGACCCCACCGAGCGCGCCGTACTCCGTCCCGATGCTGAGCACCTGCGCGAGCCGCGGCCGCAGTGAGATCGCGGCACCCTGCTGGTCGTTGCTCAGCGCCGCGCCGAGCGCCACCGCGTCACCGGCGCGCAGCGCGGTCATGAGCTCAGGCGGCACCTGGGGTTCGGGCACGACGCGGCCCGCGCGCAACCGGTCGCACTCACGGTAGACGTCGGGCGTGGAAAGGCCGCTCTCGGCGAGGACGAAGACCCAGTGGTAGGTCCCCCGCACCAACGCTGTCGTCAGCCGCTCGCCGCGGTTCGAGCCCACGGCGGTGCCGCCGCGAAGGGCGAACGGGACGTCGCTGCCCACGGTCGCGGCGATGTCGAGGAGTCCTTCGCGCGAGATCCCGAGGTCGAAGAGCGCGTCGATGGCGACGAGCGCAGCGGCGGCATCGGCGCTGCCGCCCGCCATCCCTCCGGCGACCGGGATCCCTTTGCTGATGCTGAGCGAGACGTCGGGCGAGGCGCCGTGGGGCACGAGCGCGAGCGCTGCCTTGGCTGCGAGGTTCGTCGAGTCGAGCGGCACGGATGCGGCCCCCTCGCCCTCGACATACATCTGGATGCCTGCGCCGGTCGGCAGACCGGTCGCGACCAGGTCGTCGTAGAGCCCGACAGCGTGGAAGACGGTGGCGAGTCCGTGGTAGCAGTCCGGGCGCAGCGGACCGACCCCGAGCGCGAGGTTGACCTTCGCGGGGGCTCGCACGGTGACCGATGCCAGCACGCCCTCACCCTATGCGGGCTGCGGACCTCGCCATCGCTGCGGATCCGCGCTCCACGGCCACCCGGTCTGACCCTCGGCAACCCCCGAGAGTCGCCGCGTCCGCGGGGTCAGTGGCGAGGCGGTGCGTGCTCGGCGATCCGGGCGAAGTCAGCGACGGACAGGGTCTCCCCGCGCGCGCTCGGGTCGACGCCGGCGGCGCGCAGCGACGCCTCGGCCAGCACGGGGGAGCCGGCCCAGCCAGCGAGCGCCGCCCGCAATGTCTTGCGCCGCTGGGCGAATGCCGCGTCGATGACGGTGAACACCTCGGCGCGCGTCGCCGTCGTCACCGGGGGTGACGTCCGCGTCAGTGCGACCAGCCCGCTGTCGACGTTCGGCGCAGGCCAGAACACCGTGCGACCCACCGAGCCGGCCTTGGCGACGTCGCCGTACCACCGAGCCTTCACGCTCGGTACGCCGTACACCTTGCTGCCCGGGCCGGCGGCCAAGCGGTCGGCCACTTCGAGCTGCACCATCACGAGCACCCGCCGGACCGATGGGAAGCGCTCGAGCAGGTGCAGCAGCACGGGGACGGAGATGTTGTAGGGGAGGTTCGCCACGAGTGCGGTCGGCTCGGGTCCGGGCAGGTCGGTGATGGCGAGGGCGTCGGCCTGGACGACCTCGAGCCGGTCGAGCAGGTCGGGCCTCTGCGCCTCGACCGTCGCGGCCAGCGCGGAGGCGAGCGTCTCGTCGATCTCCACCGCGACCACCCGAGCGACGTTGGGGAGCAGCGCGAGGGTGAGGCTGCCGAGCCCGGGGCCGACCTCGAGGACGACGTCGTCCGCGCTCAGCTCGGCGCTGCGCACGATCCGCCGCACGGTGTTGCCGTCGATGACGAAGTTCTGACCGCGCGCCTTGGTCGGCCGAACCCCGAGCCGGTCCGCGAGCAGCCTGATCTCGGCCGCGCCGAGCAACCCGTCCCCGTCCCGCTCGCCGCTCACGGCGCCACCGCGCGGGTGAGTCGCACGGCGAACCGCTCACGAAGGAGCCCGTCCGCATCGGCCAACCGGGCCGCTGCCTCGGCACCGGCCGCGAGCGCGGCGTCGCGATCAGCCTCGGGCACGCGCTCCCAGATCACCCGGGCGCCGGCCGACCAGGTCCAGGCGAGCCACTGGTCGACATCGGTGTAGACGTTGACGTGCGCGACGACCTCGGTGGTGATGTCGGCGTACCCGGCCTGATGCAGGAGGTCCTCGGTCGACGCGACGGTCGCGAACGAGGAGAGCTGCGACGGGTGCGACGGCACGTCGGTCGGCGGCCAGTACGGGCGTACGGCGGCCTCGACGACCTTCCAGCGCTCGTCCGGCGCATCGAAGGTCGACACCATGAAGGCGCCACCGGGACGCAGCACCGAGCGCACACGGGTCGCAGCGCCGACCGGGTCCGGCAGGAAGAACAGCACGAAGGACGCGATGACGGCATCCCAGCCATCAGTGCGCGCCGGCGGGTGATCGGCATCCCCGAGCGAGACGCTCACGTGCGGGAGCCCGGCAACATCACGGCTGGTGCGTTCGACCATGCCGGGAGCGAGGTCGACGCCGTGCACCTCACCGGTCGACCCGACCGCGTCGGCGGCCGCGCGCAGTGCAGCACCGCGCCCGGTCCCGAGGTCCAGGACACACATGCCCGGCTCCAGCGACGCGCGCGCGACGAGAGCGGCGGCGAGCGGCGAGAAGAAGTCGACGCCGACCGTGTCGTAGGTCTCCGACGCCCGATGGAAGACACCCGAGAAGTGCGACTTCTGCGGGTGGTCGTGATCGGTCATACGGCGCACTCTCCCCTACCCGGCGGGCACAGGGCGAGCGGACCCTTGTCGGCGGCACGGCACAGCCGAGCCACAGCACCCGATTCCGGGAGCCAGGGGGCGGCTGCTACCACTCCCCGAAGACCCGGCGGGTGTTGTCCCAGATCGCCCCGGCCATGGTGTCCTCGTCGACCCCGGCGCTGGCGGCCATCACGCGCACCGTGAGCGGCACGAGGTACGACGCATTCGGCCGCCCGCGGTACGGCGTGGGCGTGAGGTACGGCGCATCCGTCTCCACGAGCACACGGTCGAGCGGTGCCACCGCGACCGCCTCGCGCAGCGGGGACGCGTTCTTGAACGTCACCGTGCCGGCGAACGAGAGGTACCACCCACGCTCCGTGCAGTAGCGAGCCATCGCCGCATCGCCGGAAAAGCAGTGGAAGACCACGGTGTCCGGCGGACCTTCGCTCTCGAGCACCCGGATCACGTCGTCGTGGCTCTCGCGGTCGTGGATCACGACCGGCTTCCCGAGCCGCTTGGCCAGCTCGATGTGCCAGCGGAAGGACTCCTCCTGCACGCCGCGGCCGTCCTCGCCGGTGCGGAAGAAGTCGAGCCCGGTCTCTCCCACGGCACGCACACGCGGGTGCTCGGCGAGCTGGGCGATCTCGTCGTACGCCGCCGTCAGCCCGGCGCGGCCCTGCTCCGCGGCGATGCGCGGCGCCTCGTTGGGGTGCAGTGCCACGGTGGCCACGACCTGGTCGTGCTCGGCGGCGGCCGCCACCGACCAGCGAGCGCTCGGCAGGTCGCAGCCGACCTGGACGATCCGCGTGACGCCGACCGACGCGGCCAGCTCGAGCGCACCCGCGACACCGAGCCACTCCGCGCCCGTGTCACCGTCGTGGATGTCGAGGTGGCAGTGGTTGTCGATCACCGGCGTACGCAACGGCTCGGGCGCCGGCGGTCGCTGCAGCTCGCGCGAGTGACCGGACTCCTGCGACGTCGCGCGGGCACGCACCGGACCGTCGGTCGGCATCAGCGCGACACCATCACGGCGTCGGCTCCTCGAGTCGGGGGAACAGGATCGCGCCCTTGGTCACCACGGCGCCCACAGTCAGCTGGCCCCAGCGGCCGGCGTCGGTCACGACCTGGTCGCCGATAGGTCCGAGCGCCGCCTCCGCACCGAGCTGCTCCCACAGCGACGTCGTCGCCTTCGGCATCAGGGCGTGGTGCAGCACCGCGATCGCGCGCAGCGACTCGCAGACCGTGTAGAGCACGGTCGAGAGCCGCTCGGAGTCGGCGTCGTGCTTCGCCAGCACCCACGGCGCCTGCTCGGTCACGTAGAGGTTGACCGCGTCGACGAAGGCCTTCACCGCTCCGATGCCGCCGGCGAAGTCGAGTGCCAGGATCGCCGCGTCGGCCGTCGCGACCGTGTCGGCGAGCAGCGTCTGGAGAGCCACCTCGGCCTCGCCGTACGCCGTCGCCTCGGGCAGCAGGCCGTCGCGGTACTTCGCGACCATCGCGGGAGCGCGCGAGGCCAGGTTGCCCAGCCCGTTCGCCAGCTCGGAGGTGTAGCGCGCGCTCATGTCCTCCCACGAGAACGAGCCGTCGGAGCCGAACGCGATCGCGCGCAGGAAGTAGTAGCGGAACGCATCCGAGCCGAAGTGGTCGATGATCTGGCTCGGCGCGATACCGGTGAGCTTGGTCTTGCTCATCTTCTCGCCGCCGACGAGCAGCCAGCCGTGCGCGAAGACCTTGCCCGGCAGCGGCAGGCCCGCCGCCATCAGCATCGCCGGCCAGTAGACCGCGTGGAAGCGCAGGATGTCCTTCCCCACGAGGTGCACGTCGGCGGGCCACGTCGCGGCGAACTGCTCCGCCTCGGCGGTGCCGGGCTCGGCGCCGTAGCCGACCGCCGTGACGTAGTTGAGCAGCGCGTCGAACCACACGTAGACGACCTGCTTGTCGTCCCACGGCAGCGGGATGCCCCACGACACCGACGAGCGCGACATGGAGATGTCGGAGAGCCCCTGCTTGATGAAGGAGACGACCTCGTTGTACGCCGACGCCGGCTGCACCGCCTCGGGATCGGCTTCGTAGTGCGCGAGCAGCGCGTCCTGGAAGGCCGAGAGCCGGAAGAACCAGTTGTCCTCGCTCAGTGCCTCGACCGGACGCCCATGGATCGGGCACACCTTCTCGCCCGTGAACTCACCCGCGCCGTCGATCAGGTCGCCGGGGAGCTTGAACTCCTCGCAGCCCACGCAGTAGGGCCCCTCGTACGGCGCGGAGTAGACGTGACCCGCCTCGCGGACCGCCTCCCAGAACTGCTGCACACCGACCCGGTGCCGCTGCGACGTCGTCCGGATGAAGTCGTCGTTGACCGCATCGATCGTGTCGAGCACCGGACGCCACGCGTCGTCGACGAGGCGGTCGACCCAGGCCTGCGGGGTGACGCCACCGTCGTGCGCCGCGCGCTCCACCTTCGTGCCGTGCTCGTCGACACCGGTGAGGAACCACACCCGCTCGCCGCGCTGACGGTGCCAGCGGGTCAGGACGTCGCCGGCCGTCGAGGTGTTGGCGTGCCCGATGTGAGGGGCGTCGTTGACGTAGTAGATCGGGGTGGTCAGGTAGAACGTGGAGTCGGGCACGCGCCAATCCTACGGGCGCGGTGGCGGCTCGTTCCGCTGCGTTCCTTCTGCTCCGGCGGCGCGCTTCGCAGCGACGATGGCGTCGTAGACCGCCGAGCGGTCCAGCCCGTACGCCGCGGCGACGGCAGCCAGGGCGACCTTGCGCGGATCGGCCCCGTCCTCGGTCACCAGCGGTACTGCGCCGGGCTGCGCCCCCTGCACCACGATCGTGATCTCGCCGCGGAGCCCGTCGGCCGCCCACTCGGCCAGCTCGCCCAGAGGCCCGCGGCGTACCTCTTCGTAGGTCTTGGTGAGCTCGCGGCAGACCGCTGCCGGTCGGTGCGGGCCGAGCACCTCGGCCATCGCGGCCAACGCGGCACCGATGCGGTGCGGCGCTTCGAAGAACACGAGCGTGCGCGGGTCGGTGGCGACCGAGCTCAGCGCTCGACGCCGCTCCCCGGCCTTGCGTGGCAGGAAGCCCTCGAAGGCGAACCGGTCGACCGGCAGACCTGAGAGAGCCAGGGCCGTGAGCACCGCCGACGGTCCGGGGACGGCGGTGACGGGGATCCCGGCCTCCACCGCCGCCGCCACGAGGCGATAGCCCGGGTCGCTCACGCTCGGCATGCCGGCATCGGTCACGAGCACCACGCGCTCGCCCGCCTGCAGCGCCGCGATCAGCTCGGGCAGCCGCTGGCGCTCGACCGAGTCGTAGTAGGACACGACCCGGCCCGTGATCGTGATGCCCAGGTCGGCGGCGAGGCGACGGGCCCGACGGGTGTCCTCCGCCGCGACGACGCCGGCCGACGCGAGCTCAGCGCGCAACCGGGGCGAGGCGTCGGTGGGGTCGCCGATCGGCGTACCCGCAAGGACGAGCACGCCACCGCCCTCCCGGTCCACGACACCCACCCGCTCCACCACACCCGCCACCCTGCCACGTCCTCCGGCACACCCCTGTCCGCCGACCCCGCGCCGGGCTGGGCCGGGGCGGTCGTCGCGTCCGTATGCTTTGCGAGTGACGGCGACCCTGGTCGAGATGCGACCCGTAGCGGCCGACTCGCCGGCCGGCGTCCGCGAGTCCGAGGTCGCGCGCCGTCTCTCGCCGCCCCTGCCCACCGATCGGGCCGTGTCGTGGTGGACCACGATCGCGATCACGCTGCTGGCCGGGTGGCTGCGCTTCGTCGACCTGGGTCGACCCAACGCCGTCTCCTTCGACGAGACCTACTACATGAAGGATGCGTTCTCGCTCCTGCGCTGGGGCTACGAGCGCGGCTTCGTGCCCGGTGCCGACGACAAGATCCTCGCGAGCGACGGAAGCTGGCGCACGCTCGACGTGTTCACCGAGAACGCTGCCTTCGTCGTCCACCCACCCCTGGGCAAGTGGACCATCGCCCTCGGCGAGTACGCCTTCGGGCTCACCCCCTTCGGGTGGCGGGTGATGATGGCCGTGCTCGGCACCCTCTCGGTGCTGCTCACGATCCGCATCGCGCGTCGACTGACCCGCTCGACCCTGATCGGTGCGACGGCCGGGTTCCTGCTCGCGATCGACGGCATGTCGATCGTCATGTCGCGCACGGCACTGCTCGACACGTCGCTGATGTTCTGGGTGCTCGTCGCCTTCGGTGCGCTGCTGATGGATCGGGAGCGCACCCGAGCTCGCCTGGCCTCCGTCGTACGCCGGTTCCCGGACGACAAGGCAGCACTTCTGGCGCTCGGGGCTGGGCTCGGGCCGGGCACGGGGCTGCGCCCCTGGCGCTGGGTCGCCGGTCTCGCGCTCGGGCTCGCCTGCGCCACCAAGTGGTCGGGCATCTGGTTCGTGATCGCGTTCGGCGTGCTCACCGTGGTGTGGGACATCGGGATGCGGCGCGTGATCGGCGTGCGCTCGGGTCAGGCGGTCGCGGCCGCAGCCGTCGAGGGTGTGTTCGCGTTCGTCGCGATCGTCGGCACCGCGACCGTCGTCTACCTCGTGTCCTGGGCGGGCTGGTTCCTCACCGACAGCGGGTACGACCGGCAGTGGGCGGTCACCAACCCCGCGATCGACGGCTGGGGCTGGGTGCCGGAGTCGCTGCGCTCCCTGTGGCACTACCACGCGGAGATGTTGGGCTTCCACACGAACCTGACCTCGCCGCACTCGTATCAGAGCAACGCGTGGAGCTGGCTGCTGCAGACCCGGCCGACGAGCTTCTTCTACGAGGGCCGCGATCTCGGCGTCGGCGGCTGCGAGGTCGACAAGTGCTCCACCGAGGTGCTCGCGCTCGGCAACCCCATCATCTGGTGGGCCGGCGCGGGTGCCCTGCTGCACCAGGCGTGGCGCTGGTTCTCCCGCCGCGACTGGCGTTCGGGGGCGGTCGTGCTGGCGATCCTCGCGGGCTGGCTGCCGTGGCTGGGCTTCCAGGGCCGCACGATCTTCACCTTCTACGCCGTGGTCTTCGTGCCCTTCCTCTGCATCGCGCTCGCGATGACGTTGGGCGCGATGCTCGGGCCGCAGGAGGCGACGCAGCGGCGACGGATGCTGGGAGCGACCGCGGTCGGCACGCTCGCGATGCTCGCCGTCGCGTGCGCCTGGTTCTTCTATCCCGTCTGGACCGGCGAGGTGATCCCGTACTCCGCGTGGCAGCTGCGGATGTGGTTCCCCACCTGGGTCTGACCCGCCGGCGCAGAATCGGGGGCGAGGCCCCGAAACCTCGTCCGTACGAAGGCTTCCGGGCGGTCGACTCAGGTCACGTGCCCCGGCACCGAGACCTCGAACACGCACCCGGCGTCACGGTTGGCCGCCGTGACTGATCCGCCCATCGTCTCCACGATCCCGCGGACGACAGCAAGGCCGAGACCGGCTCCTGCGTCGGTGCCCGGGGTCCTCGCGGCGCTCCCGCGCCACCCGGCCTCGAACACGCGGGGCAGGTCCTCGGGCGGGATCCCCCCGCAGGTGTCGCTGACCCTCACGACCGCGGCCGATGCGAGCCCGACGGCCTCGACGTGCACGGCCCCTCCGGCGGGGGTGTAGCGCAGCGCGTTCACGATGAGATTGCTCAGCGCTCGTGACAGGGACGAGTCGTCGACGTACGCCCAGAGGTTGTCCTCGCACGTGCCGGTGAGCTCGATGCCGCGCTCGCGGGCGAGGGGCGAGGCGCTCGCGAGGGAGTCCGAGACGAGGTCGCGCAACCGCAGGTCATGCAGGTCGAGGGTCAGCTGTCCTGACTGGAGCCGCGACAGCGCGAGGAGGTCGTCGACCATCCCGGCGAGGCGGTCGACCTCCTCGCGGATCCGCCGGTGGTAGACCGCGGCGTCCGGCGCGACGTCGTCCTCGAGGGCCTCCGCCATCGCCCTGATCCCCGCGAGCGGGGTCCGCAGGTCGTGCGAGACCCACGCCACCATCTCGCGACGCCGGGTCTCGACCTCGGCCTCGACCTGGCGAGCCATCGCCTCGTGCTCGGCCCGCGCGATCAGGTCCATCGTCCGCCGCGCCAGGAGCACGCCGACGACGAGAGCGATCGGCACCGTCGCGAGCAGCACCGTCCACACGACGGCGAGGTTGCCGCCCTCCAGCGCCATCGACCGGGCACCGGCGAGCACGCCTGCGCCGACGGCGAGGACCACGACGACCGGGGTGAGCACGGCCGCGGCCACGGGCGAGCGCCGGGCCATCAGTGTCACCACGGCGACGCCGAGGAGACCGACGAACGCGGCCGCGAGCGCGGCCTGAGCCGCGAGCCCCCAGTCGACACTCACCCGTCGTCCCGGTAGGTGTCGGCGAGTGCCGCTCCCGGTGAGTCCGCGCTGGGATCCCAGCGGTAGCCCACACCCCAGACCGTGACGAGGCGGGTCGGCTCGGCGGGGTCGGCCTCGACCTTCTCCCTGATCCGGCGTACGTGGACGGTCACGGTGGACTGGTCGCCGAACTCCCAGCCCCACACGTCGCGCATAAGCTCCTCGCGCCGAAGGGCGCGTCCGGGCGTGGCCATGACGTGGGCGAGCAGGTCGAACTCGCGCGCGGTGAGCGAGAGTGCTGCTCCCGCCCTCGTCACCGTGCGGGCCCGCGTATCGATCGTGAGGTCACCGTCGATGATCACGGGGTCGGCCGCAGCGGTCGTCGCGGGCTCGGTACGCCGCAGCACGGACCGCACGCGCAGCGCGAGCTCGCGCGGGCTGAACGGCTTCACGACGTAGTCGTCGGCCCCCACCTCGAGACCCGCGATCCGGTCCTCCTCCTCGCCGCGCGCCGTGAGCATGACGACCGGCAGGTCGGGCCGCACCGCGCGCAGGCGCCGGCACACCTCGAGTCCGTCGATGCCCGGCAGCATGAGGTCGAGCACGACGATGTCCGGCGGCGCCGCGGCCGCGATCGCGAGCGCACTCAGTCCGTCGGTGGCGTGCGCCGCCTCGAACCCGTCGCGACGCAGATAGCCGAGCACGACCTCGGCAACAGTGGGGTCGTCGTCGACGACGAGCACGCGGGGCATGCCACCACCCTAGGGAGCGAGCCTGACCACGGCTGTCCTGTGCGGATGCCGTCAGCACTTCGTAAGGGATCGAGTGTCACGCGGCGTGCGGTTGTGCGATCCACTGGGGAGACTCGACCTCAGGAGATCCCATGACCCCCGACGCACGCCGCCCCGCCGCCGCCGCACTGCTGGCTGTGCTCGCTCTCAGCGCCTGTGGCACCGCGAGCCCCACCGCGTCCGTCGACGCCACGCGCACACCCGGATCCGGCGCGGTCGCCTCCCCCTCGACCGCCTCCAGCACGTCTGCCTCCCCCACCTCCGCGGCACCGTCGGCTGCGAGCTCGAGCGCCGCGCCCGTGGCGACGCAGGGCTCGTACATCTCCTATGCGACCTACGCCGCCAACCCGCAGATGTACGCCGACGGCAAGGTCGTGCTGTTCTTCCACGCGCCGTGGTGCTCCACCTGCAAGGAGGCTGACAAGAACCTGACCGGCGACCCGGCGTCGCTCCCCGCCGGGATCACTGTGGTCAAGACCGACTTCGACAGCGAGACAGAGCTCCGCCAGCGCTACGGCGTCACGGTGCAGCACACGTTCGTCCAGGTGGACCCGAAGGGCGACCAGGTCGCGAAGTGGAGCGGCAGCACCACCGGTGCGGACATCGCCGGGCGCACCGTGTGAACCTTCTCCTGGTGCTCGGCGCGCTGATGGCAGGCGTGCTCACGACGCTTGCCCCCTGCGTGCTCCCGCTGCTCCCGGTCATCGTCGGCGGGTCGATCGCCCCGGTGCCGGCGTCGACAGCGGGCAGCGCTAGCGGTAGCGGCAGCGGTAGCGGTAGCGGTAGCGGTAGCGCCGCGACGCTGCTGCGAACGCGACCGACCCACCGTCGGGCGACCATCATCGTGGTGTCGCTCGGTGTCTCGGTCGTCGCGTTCACGTTGCTGCTCAAGGCATCCACCGCGTTGCTCGGCGTACCTCCGCAGGTGTGGTCCTACGTCTCCGGCGGGATCCTCGTCGCCCTCGGGCTCGCGGCGGTGTTCCCCGCCCAGTGGGACCAGGTGAGTGCGCGCCTGCGCCTGCAGTCCCGCAGCACCCGCCGGCTGCACCAGGCCGGGGAGCACGACGGCACGCTCGGGGCAGTCCTCACCGGCGCGGCGCTCGGTCCGGTGTTCACGTCGTGCTCGCCGTTGTATGCCTACGTCATCGTCACCGTGCTCCCGGCGTCGTACGCCGAGGGGCTCGTGCTGCTCGCGGCGTACGTCGTCGGGCTCTGTGCCACCCTGTTCGCGATCGCTGTCCTCGGACAGCGGGCGATCCGTCGGATGCGGTGGGCCGCGGACCCGCACGGCTGGTTCCGCCGCGGCCTCGGCATCGTCTTCATCCTGGTGGGGCTGACGGTCATGCTCGGTTGGGACCGCGCACTGCAGGCCTGGATCCTCGAGAACTCCCCCATCCAGCCGTGGAACCTCGACGCTGGTTTCCTCCCGGAGGGCTCGTGAGCACCGACACCGGGCTCCTCGCGAGTGCCGACGCGCTCCCACCCCGGCGGGCCGCTCTCGCCGGTGCCGTCGCGGCACTCGCCGGGCTGGTCGCCGCCGAGGTCTTCGGACTGATCCTGCCGGGGCGCCCGAGCGCCGTCACGATGGTGGCCGACCGGGTCATCGCGTGGGCGCCAGACTCGTTGCGCGAGTGGCTCATCGGCGCGGTCGGCACGCTCGACAAGCCGCTGCTGGCCGGCGGCATCGTCGTGGCCGTCGTCGGTGGCGGTGCCGTGGTCGGTGCCCTGACACGCGCTCGACCCGAACGTGCCTGGTGGTGGTTCGCGGCGGCCGGCGTCCTGGGCTTCCTCGTTGCCTGGGACGGCAACTCCGCGGACCTGCTCACCCTCGCGCTCGTCATCGCGGTCGGCGTCACCGCCGCCGTGCTGGTGTGGGGTCGTCTCGTGCCTGCGTCGTCTCCGGCGTCGAGGGAACCGGCGTACGCCGGGGGGACGGTCGAACGGGGTGCGCTCGACCGGAGCACGGTCGAGCGGCGCACGGTCGACCAGAGCACGGTCGAACGGAGCACGGTCGAGCGGCGCACGGTGCTGCGCGCGGCGGCCGTCATCGGCGGGCTCACGGTCGTCGGGCTCGGCGTGGTCGCGCTCACGCGGCGCGGGTCGAGCGCCGCGGTCGACGCAGTGCGTGCAGCATTGCGGCTACCCGCACCGACCGATCCTGCAGCGGCGCTGCCGGCGGGGATCGACCCACCCGTGCCGGGTCTCGCACTTGCTGTCACACCGAACGCCGACTTCTACCAGATCGACGTCTCACTCTCGGCCCCTGTGGTCGACGTCGAGCAATGGCGGTTGAGCATCACCGGCAGGGTCGCGACACCGCGCACTCTCTCCTATGCCGACCTGCTCGCGCTGCCGAGCATCGAACGCCACATCACGCTGACCTGCGTGAGCAACCCGGTCGGGGGCGACCTCGTGGGTACGGCGCGGTGGCAGGGCGTGCGCCTCACCGACCTGCTCGAGTCGGTGGGGGTGCGCGACGACGCGGAGCTGCTCGTCGGCCGCTCGGTCGACGGCTTCACCGCGGGCTTCCCCCGCTCGATCCTCGGCGACGGCCGCGACGCGATGGTCGCCTACGCCATGAACGGCGAGCCGCTCCCGGTCAAGCACGGCTTCCCCGCGCGGCTCGTCGTGCCGGGGCTCTACGGCTACGTCTCGGCCACGAAGTGGCTCGAGGAGATCCAGCTCACGACCATCGCCGACGACGTCCCATTCTGGCTCTCGCGCGGCTGGGCGCAGGACGGGAGCATCGAGGCGGCGTCACGCATCGACGTACCCCGCACGGGGGTGCGCATCCCCGCCGGGCGCACGGCCGTCGGCGGTCGGGCCTGGCACCAGCACACGGGAGTCGGCGCGGTGGAGCTCAGCGTCGACGGCGGGCCGTGGACGGAGGTCACGCTGGCAGCACCGATCGGCACCGATTCCTGGCGGCTGTGGTCCTGGGAGTGGGATGCCGGGCCCGGTCGCCACGAGCTCCGCGTGCGGATGCGCGACCTCGACGGTGGCGCTCAAGACGAGTCCGAGCGCCCGGTCTTCCCTGGTGCCTCGAGCGGACTCCACACCATCAGCGTCGAGGTCGCCTGACAACTCGAGTTGTCACTGCCGAGCACGAGCACGAGGACGGGCTACGGCACGAGCACGCGCCAGACCAGGCAGTTGTCAGTGCCTCGCGAGCCTCAGGCACCGGCAGACACTGACAACCCAGTTGTCAGTGCACGAGCACGAGCACGAGCACGAGGACGTGCCTGGCTAGGGCTCTTGTCGCGGGCGAGCACGAGCACGAGCACGCGGACGCGGACGTGCCAGACCGGGCAGTTGTCAGTGCCTCGCGGCCCTCAGGCACCGACAGACACAGACAACTCAGTTGTCACTGCCTCACAGCACCCAGGCGAGGACGCGCACCAGCACGAACACGAGCGTGACTAGGGCAGTTGTCAGTGTTGGTAGAGCTGAGGGGATCCGTCGCTCGCCTGGGGCGAGCTCCTCCTCGAATCGCTGAGCTGACAGCAACGCAGCGAACCCCCCGTCCAGGATCGGACGGGGGGTGCGCCGCGTTGGTGGAGCTGAGGGGATTCGAACCCCTGACCCCCTCGATGCGAACGAGGTGCGCTACCAGCTGCGCTACAGCCCCTTGCGGAGAGGCACAGGCTACCAAGGTGGCGCGCGTGGTCCCAAACCCGATCCGGGCGCGACCCGTGGAGCCCGATCAGCCGTTGGCGGCGCGACGCCAGCCGGGGAGGGCCACACCGGTGCGCGGGTCCTCGAGCAGCGTCTCGAGATCGTCCTGCTCGGCGAGCGCCCCGAGCGCGGCCTCGTCCTCGACGAAGCGGTCGGCGTACGTCGCTGGCTCGACGAGCACGCCGGCTCGGACAGCGGGGTCGCGCGGCACGGTGATCTCGAAGGTCTCGACCCGCATCTCACCGGCTCCCACGGCCTCGGCAGCCAAGGTGGTGCGGGCCTGCTCGACCATCGCCGCACCGGTCCAGGCGCCCGGGGTGGTCAGGTCGATCACGCGGGGCATCCGGGTGGCGCGGGGGGCGGTGACGTAGGTCGGCAGCGTGGTCGGCACCGCATGCCACGAGCCGTCGGCGGCAGCAGCCTCGCTGATCACCTCGACCCTGGCTGCGGGCGCAACGTGCGCCGACGCCACCTGCGGAGCCGGATCCACGGCGCGACCGCCGCGACGGGCCTGACCCTCGGGCGCGCCGTAGCGCGCCTCGGCGGCGCGGGCAGCCGCCGCGAGCGTGGTGCGGCGCTCCTGGCGGCGCGCGATCTCGGCAGCGAGCGCGACCTGACGCCGGCCGGCGACGAGGAACGCGCCGACGACCAGCACGGGGAGCAGCAGCGACCAGACCGGCAGCCGGCCGAGCAGCACGACGGTCGTCGCGACGAGCAGGAGTCCGGCGAGCACCGCGAGCACCTGGCGTCGGCGCTGCGCGGCGGCACCCGCGGGCGTCGTGACTCCCCGCGGGCCGGTCACGACGACCTGGCTGTCGCGGGAGGATGCGGGCCGGCCCGGCATCACCACGGCCCGTGCGGACGACGATCCGAGTGAGCCCGGCTCGGTGCGGCGCAGCGTGCCCATCGCGCGGGCGAAGCGGTCGGCCGACTTGGTCTCCTGCGCCTCGTCGTGCCGACGCAGCCACATGGGGATGAGAACGAGGGCCCACATGCCGACGATGACGGCGTAGATGAGTCCTCCTCCTGTCACGGTCCGAGGTTAGAGGCGCATCGGTGCTGCACGCGGCACGTGAGCCGTCACGCGCCGTGGGCGTGTCGCGGCTGACAGGCTCCCGGCGACGAGGTCGCGCGGTCGGCACTCACGAAGCAGAGGTCCTCGACCGGTTCCAGCGCGCGAGCAGCCCGCCGGGAACCTCCTCCGCAGTGAGCGCGAACGAGAGGTGGTCACGCCAGTCGCCGTCGATGTGCAGGTACGCCGGACGCGCTCCCTCGGGTCGGAACCCGAGCTTCTCGACCACGCGACGCGACGCGACGTTCTCGGGTCGGATGTTGATCTCGACGCGGTGCAGCCCGATCGCGAAGCAGTGATCGGTCGCGAGCGCCACGGCGGTCGGCATCACGCCGCGCCCGGCCACCCGCTGGTCGATCCAGTAGCCGACGTTCGCCGAGCGGAGCGACCCCCACGCGACCCCGCCGACGGTGAGCTGACCGACCAGAGCGCCGTCGTAGGTGACCACGAACGGGAAGGTGCGGCCTTCGCGCGCCTCGGCCTTGAGCCGGCGGACCATCGCGGCGTACGTCGGTGCCGCGTCGCGGGCCGGCTCGGGGCTCGTCGCCTCCCACCGGCGCAGCCACTCGGCGTTGCGCGCGCGGACCTCACGCCAGGTGGCGGCGTCGCGCAGCCGCAACGGCCGCAGGCCGACGCGGCCATCGGCGAGCGTGACCGGCCACGGGCTCGTCACGAGCTCACCTGGTGGTCGCCACCGCCGTGCATCTGCTCCACCGCGTGCACGAGCAGCGGTTCGAGCACGCGCAGGCCGTCGCGCACGCCGCCGGGCGAGCCCGGCAGGTTGACGATCAACGTCGACGGTCCGGCGATACCGGCGACGCCGCGCGAGAGCGCCGCCGTGGGCACGCCCGACGCCGCACCCGCGGCACGCACCGCCTCGGCGATGCCGGGGGCGGCGCGGGTGATCACGGCTGAGGTGTGCTCAGGTGTGACATCGGTCGGCGAGATGCCGGTGCCGCCGGTCGTGATGACGACATCGAAGCGGTCGTGCACCGCGGAGAGCAGGATGCTCTCGATCTCGGGACCGTCGGGCACCACGCGGGGGCCCTCGACCTCGAAGCCGATCGCGATGAGCGACTCCACGATGAGTGGGCCGGTGCGGTCGTCGTAGACCCCCGTCGCGGCGCGGGTCGACACGGAGACGACGAGCGCCCTCATCGCGGATCCCCGCCGCGGTGCCACTCGCCCGTCTTGCCGCCGAGCTTCTCGGTGACCTTGACGTCGGTGATGACGGCTGCGGGGTCGAGCGCCTTGACCATGTCGACCAGCGCGAGGGCAGCGACGCTCACGCAGGTGAGCGCCTCCATCTCCACCCCGGTGCGGTCGGCGGTGCGCACGGTCGCGCTGATCGCCACGTGGTCGTCGTGCACCACGAGGTCGAGGACCACGGCGTGGATGGCGATCGGGTGGCACAGCGGCACGAGGTCCGGCGTCTTCTTGGCTGCCTGGATCCCCGCGATCCGTGCGACGGCAAGGGCATCGCCCTTCGGTACGCCGGACCCGCGCAGCGCGGCGACCACCTCGGTCGAGACGAGCACTCGTCCGGTCGCCGTTGCCGAGCGGACGCTGACGACCTTCTCGGTGACGTCGACCATGCGCGCGGCACCGGTCTCGTCGAGGTGGCTGAATGGCTGGTAGGTCATGGCGCTCACACCTCGTCGAGTCGCAGGACGGCGACGGCGGTGCCCGGCTTCATCTCGGTCACGTCCTCGGGGACGACGACCAGGGCGTTGGCCTTCGCGAGCGCTCCGAGCATGTGCGAGCCCTGACCGCCGGCCGGCCGCACGACGTAGCGACCCTCCTCGACCGAGAGGTGTCCGCGCGCGAACTGGCGCTTGCCTGCCGGCGAGGGCAGCGAGTCGGCGAGCACGGCCCGCACGACCGGACGGTAGATCCGTTCGTGCCCCAGCATCCGCCGGATCACCGGTCGCACGAAGATCTCGAACGAGACGTAGGCCGAGACGGGGTTGCCGGGCAAGGTGAAGATCGGGGTGAGGTCCGGGCCGAGGGTGCCGTGCCCCTGAGGCATCCCGGGGGTCATGGCGACCGTGGTGAACTCCACGGTGCCGAGCCGGGAGAGCACGGCCCGGACCGTGTCGTAGGCACCCGCGCTCACGCCTCCGGTCGTCACGATGAGGTCGGCGCGCACGAGCTGATCCTCGAGCACGGAGAGCAGGGTGCCGGCGTCGTCTGGGACGGGACCGACGCGATAGGCGATCGCCCCCGCCTCCTGCACGGCAGCCGCGATCGTGACGCCGTTGGAGTCGGCGATGAGACCAGGCCCCAGGGGCGAGCCCGGCTCGACGAGCTCGTTGCCGGTCGAGAGGATGACGACCCGGGGTTGCGGGTGCACCGAGACGCGACCACGCCCGACGGCGGCCAGCAGCGCGATCTCGCGCGGTCCGACGATCGTGCCCGCGGGCGCGACGACCTCGCCGAGAGAGATGTCCTCACCGCGCCGCCGGACGTTGGCACCGCGGGCCACGGTGCGCGTGACCTTCACCTCAGGCATGCCGCCGTCGGTCCACTCCAGCGGCACCACTGCCTCGGCGCCCTCGGGCAGCGGAGCACCTGTCATGACCCGGATCGCCGCACCCTCCCGCAGCTCGGTGGTGGCCCGGAAGCCGGCGGGCACGTCGTCGATCACGCGCAGGGTGACCGGCTTGCCGTCGCTCGCAGCGAGGACGTCGGACGACTTCACCGCGTAGCCGTCCCGCGCGGCGTTGTCGAACGCCGGGAGCGGCCAGGGGGCCGTGACGTCCTCTGCGAGCACACAGCTGCGGGCGTCGACCAGGGTCACGTCGAGCGGCGAGAGCGGCACCACGCCGGCCAGGACCGACTGCAGGTGTTCCTCGACGCTTCGCACGCCCCGACACTACGGGGTGTGGGGGATCATGGACGCGTGACGGTGCCGAGGCCCGAAGGCGAGCGCAAGGCCGAGCTGCGCGGGCAGATCCGGGCGCGACGCCGCCTGCGCACCGACGACGAGCGGGCATCCGTCGCGTCGGCGCTCGCGATCCGTCTGGGGTCGGTGCCGGAGATCGCGGCACTGGTCGCCGAGCCCCATCGCGGAGTGGTGGCCGCGTATGCGTCGTACGCCGCGGAGCCCGGCACGACGGCGCTCCGCGAGCTGCTCGCCCTCTCAGGAGTGCGCGTGCTCCTGCCCGTGATCGCCGATGACGGCGGTCTCGACTGGGCATGGGACGTTGGTGAGCCCGCCGCCACACCGCTCTCGCGCGGCATCCCCGAGCCGCCGGGCGACGTCGTCGGTCACGGCGCCGACGGGCTGCACGCCCTCGAGTGCCGGGTGCTGCTCGTGCCGGCGCTCGCGGTCGACCGGCACGGCCACCGGCTCGGCAAGGGCGGTGGCTACTACGACCGGCTCCTCGACGCCCTGGCCGCACACCCCGGACGCGCCCCGCTGATCTGCGCGGTCGTCCACGACGACGAGGTGCTCGACGACGTGCCGGTCGAGGCATTCGACCGACCTGTCGGGGCCGCGCTCACGCCGGGCGGGTTCGCCCGGTTGCGTTGAGTGCCATGGCGTTCATGGCCACACACCGTCGCCCGGCGTGAGGTCCATCGCCGCGTCCTGGCGGCACTGGATGCTCGTGTAGTCCGAGGGCATCCGCGGATACACCTGCGTCGCGTAGCGCTCCGCGAGCCGTCGCGCGTCGGCCTCGGTCGCCCCGAGCCGCATCGCGACCTCGGCGTCGCGCTGCATCGCCGTGCACTCGGTGACCGACTCGACCTGCTCGCCCGCGAGGTGCACCGACTCGTGCGAGAGCACGTGCACCGCGATGACCTGGTCGAGCGGTGCCGCCGCCTTCTCCGCGGCGCTCCCCCGCCAGTACGCCGTGAGTCGTCCGCAGGTCTCGTAGGACACCATCGCCGTCTCCGTCACGACCCCGTCGTCGTCCCACTCCACGTGGCCGAGCTCCGCGCCCGCGTAGGTGAACGTCTCGCCGAGCCGCTGGCAGTGCACGCCCGGCGACGCCGGGGCGACGACGCGAGACGCTGCGGAGAACGCGTGTTCCGCGGCCACCCACTGCCGCTCCGACCACCCCAGCAGCACTACGGGCAGTGCGATGACCGCGAGCCCGATCCACGGGATCCGCCGGCGGACGACGCCGCGCACGAGCAGCCACCCGGCCCATGCAGCCAGGGCGACCACGATGCCCGTCCGCAGACCCATGCCTCACAGATCGACGCACCCCAACCCATCCTTGACCGAGCACGTGCCATGCCTCCTGCCAACGCCGGGTGCCAGCTGGCCGGGCGGACCGCCCCGGTGGCCGCAGGGATCAAGCCTGACCGCCCGGAGGACGCCGGGGCGGTCCGCCTGACTCCCCTGGACCACGCCCCGGCGGACGGACCCAACAGCCTGCGGACGGCGGCTCAGGACGGCGTGAGCGTGAGCCGCTGGGTGGTGGCGGCGTCGACAGCTGACGGTGTGAAGGGGAACGGGTACGTCGTCCCGTCCCGCCACGAGTCGAGCTGGTCGACGTAGTGGGGGTGGTAGGCATGACCGCTGTTGCCCGTCAGGTTCACCCAGGTGCTCTCGTCGAGGTTGCCGAGGTCGAGCACCATCCGCATCGAGGGCACCCAGTCGACCTCGTAGCCCTCCGGCACCGTCCACCCGGTCGCGTTGACGATGGAGTCGCCGCCGGCCGTCGTGATCGGACCGCGGTTGAAGATCGCCTCGATCGGCTTGATGCCCGACTTGCCGAGCGTCTGGTTCCTGATGAGCAGCGTGTGCATCTCCCCCCAGCGCCAGTCCTTCGGTTCGCTGCCCTGCAGCGAGGTCATCTCTGCCGTCGCCTCGTCTAGCGCCTTGAGCACCGCCTGCTCGCGGTTCTCCTTCTGCGGGGTGCGGGCGTCATCCCACCACGGGTCGTCAAGCCCGGCGCGCTCCCAGAGGTTGCGCACGATGGTGAACCAGCGGTCACCACCGTCGGGCTGGTGGTCGGCGGGGAGCTGCGAGCCGAACGTGTCGAGCAGCAGGTTCTTCCAGAAGGCGTTGAAGTACGCCGCGGCGGCCGAGTCCGCCGGCTGGCGGAAGTCCCACTCGTCGAAGAGGGCGGCGGCCTGGGCGGTCGCGCCGTCCTTCGGGATGCCCGCGATCTTCGGCACGAGGTACGCCGCGTTCTCGTTCCAGCTGTCGAACTGGATGTCGCGCATCTCCTCGGCGGTGATCTTGTTGCCGCCGGTCGTCGCGAGGGTGACCCGGTCGACGATGCGCTGGCTGCGCGCGCCGTAGGACCAGTCGTCGGTGAGGAAGTACGGGTACTCCCGATAGACCGCCGCCTGGTTGGCCGTGACGATCCACCCGTCGTCGGGGTTCTTCACGTGCGGGAGCGCGTCGAACGGGATGTAGCCCGACCAGGTCTGCCTGGGGTCCCAGCCCAGCGCCGGGTATTTGCCGTCGTAGCCGGTGCGCACCGGGATCCGCCCCGGCGTCTGGTAGCCGATCGTGCCGTCGACCGAGGCGAAGACCAGGTTCTGCGCGGGCACCTCGAACAACGACGCAGCAGTGCGGAACTCCTCCCACGTCTGCGCGGTGTTGAGCGCGGTGACGGCGTCCATCGTCCGGCCGGGGGTCAACGCGGTCCAGCGCAGGGCCACGGCGTACCCGTCACCGCGAGGCGGGGCGATCACGCCGTTGGGGGCAACCTGCCCGAGGTCGGCGATGCTGGTCGATGCGTCGCTGACGATCGGGCCGTGCTCGGTCTCGCGCACGACGATGGTCACGTCGGCACCGCCGGCGACCTTGATGGTCTCGGTGCGCGTGGTGACCGGCTTCAGCGTCGTGCCGACGAGGTAGCTGTCGCCGGTGATCTTCTCGAGGTAGAGGTCGGTGACGTCCGGGCCGAGGTTGGTGAAGCCCCAGCCGATGGTCTGGTTGTGACCGATGACGATGCCGGGCACGCCGGAGAACGAGTAGCCGGCCATGTCGTAGGGGCAGGCGGCCGAGACCGTGCGGCAGTGCAGGCCGATCTGGTACCAGAGGCTGGGCATCATCGGCGCGAGGTGCGGGTCGTTGGCGAGCATCGGCTTGCCGGTCTCGGTCTTCTCGCCGCTGATCACCCAGGAGTTCGAGCCGATGCCGGGACCCGACGGGCCGAGGATGTCGTCGAGCGAGGAGAGCGCGTCGTCGGCGGCGGCGAGCACGCCCCCCGCGCCGGCGGGGAGATCCGGGATCGTCGATGCGGCGGCCGCACCCAGGCGGGTCGCGGTCTGGTCCCACACGCCGTCGACCACGCCGCCCTGCATCACGATCGGGCGGTGGCGCAGGTACGGGTACTCGGGATAGAGCGTCGCGGTGCGGGCCCGGCCGATCTTGTCGCTGATGACCGAGCGGGCGATCTCGTCGGCCATGTTGCCGCGCAGGTCCCAGGCCATCGCCTTGAGCCAGGAGACCGAGTCCACCGGTGTCCAGGGCTCGATCTCGTACGAGGAGTTCTGCAGCCCGAGCACGACGTACTCGAACGACGCCGTCGCGCCGGAGTGGTCGGCGAGGTAGGCGTTGACGCCCCGGGAGTAGGCGTCGAGGTTGCGCCGGGTCTCCGGCGAGAGCAGCGCCAGCTCCTTCTCCGCCACCCGACGCCAGCCCGAGGTGCGCAGGAAGGTGTCGGTCTCGATCTGGGTCTTGCCGAACATCTCCGAGAGGCGCCCGGAGGTGATGTGACGGCGGAAGTCCATCTCCCAGAAGCGGTCCTGCGCGTGGGTGAAGCCTTCGGCGAAGAACAGGTCCTCGGGTGTGTCGGCGTAGATGTGCGCGATCCCGCGCTCGTCGCGGAGCACGTCGACGTTGGCCTTCAGCCCGGCGAGGGCGAGGCTCCCCGACGTCTGCGGGAACGACCGCCGGATGTCCCACCCGACGAACGTGGCGCCCACCACGACCAGCACGAGCACGACGATGCCGATGATCCCGAGAACCTTGCCGAGTCTGCGCACGGCGTCAGGGTAGGCGCTCGGACGGCCCTGTCAGGAGGTGAACGACACGGCCGCGACGTACGCCAGCGCCGAGACCGCGACACAGGCCACGATCGAGACCACGCCGTAACCGAGTGCGCGCCACGTCCGGGATGTTCGTGCGAGGTCGCCCGGAGCGGTCGCGAGGTCGAGCACCTGCGCGGCGAAGCCCCCGAAGGTGGTGAGCGAGCCGCAGAAGCCGGTGCCCACGAAAGCGACGAGCACGGCCGCCGAGCCCGGTGCACCGCGAGCGGTGATCGTGCCGAGCAGCGCACCGAGGATCGCCGAGCCGACCAGGTTCACCCACCAGGTGCCCCAGGGATACGCCGAGATCAGTCGGCGCTCGACCGCGAACCGGACCGGCGCACCGATCGCCGCCCCCAGCGCGACAGCGAGCGCCACGCCCGCCGTCACAGGTCCTCGTCCGCGCGCAGGGAGATCGGAGCCGCGCCGAGGAGGGCAGATCCCAGGGTGCGGCCGACGAGGACGAGGGCGACGCCGAGCACGGCGCTGAGCACGGCGTACGACAGGGCCGAGACCGCCCGGCCACTGTCGAGGAGCCCCACCACCTCCGCGGAGTAGGCGGAGAACGTCGTGAAGCCACCGAGGACACCGCTCGCGAGCAGTGGTCGTGCCAGCCGGGCGCGGCGTGGCCGCGTGTCGAGCCAGCGCGGATGCCGGGAGTCGATCCAGGCGAGCAGCAGGCCGAGCGCGAGACAGCCGATCAGGTTGGTCGCGAAGGTCGCCCACGGC
This sequence comes from Actinomycetes bacterium, assembly GCA_031373405.1. GTDB lineage: Bacteria > Actinomycetota > Actinomycetes > S36-B12 > CAIYMF01 > Longivirga. The sequence continues at coordinate 2,081 of JANMMN010000212.1, read as the reverse complement.
CAGGCAGCGCGATCCGGCGGCGGCACGGCCACCGAGATCGCGGCGCGTGCCAGCGCACCCATGACGCCGCCCAGGGCGACGGCGACGAGCTCGTCAGTGCCCACCCGCCGCGTCGTCACCGCGCGAGGGCAGCGATCATGCGTCGCGACGGAGGAAGCTGACCACCTCGAGCGCGAGCAGCGCCACGACCCACACGGCGAAGACGCCGAGCGCGGCCCACCCGACCGGCAGGTCGATGAGCATCGGCCCGTCGAAGCCCTCGACCGTAGCCGAGGTCGACCATCGTGAGGCGGTGCTCCAGGGGAGGATCTCGACCAGCCAGCCCGCGCGGTCCGCGAGGATCGCCCCGAGCAGTGCCTCCACGATCAGCCCGGAGACGATCGGCACCGCGATCCCGAGCCCGGTCTGTCGGGTGATCCCGGCGAGCGCGAAGGCGGAGAGCCCCCACAGCACGACGAAGACCACTCCCTTGAGCAGGAACAGCTCCTGCGGTGCGTCGACCTGGTCGGGAGGCGTCGGAAAGCCGCGCAGCACGAGGCCGAACCAGCTGCCGAGGATCGACACGAGAGCGAAGGTGACACACGCGAGCGCGACGACGGCAACCTTGGCGGCGAGGATCCGCGGCCGGCGCGGGAAGGCGGTGAGGGTCAGCCGGATCAGGCCGAACCGGTACTCCTGCCCGATCGCCTGCGCCGCGATCACCGAGGCGAGCACTGCGGTGATCGTCAGCGGGATCCCGAACGCGTCCCACCAGCTGACGACGAGCGGCCCGACCGGGTTGCCCGCCTCGTCATAGGTGACGTAGCGCGGGTCGGCGACGAGCCAGCCGAGGACGACCGTGCCGATGAGGACCAGGACCAGCAGGATCTTCGTCGACCGGATCGTCGAGACGCGGACCCATTCGTAGCGCAGCGCGGCGATCACGAGGCCTCCCCCGTGCGGAACTGCTGGTCGTCGCTCGTGAGCTCGAGGAAGGCTTCTTCCAGGCTCGCCGTACGCCGGGTCAGCTCCCTGACGCCCACGCCCGCACGCCACGCGATGTCGCCGACCCGGTCGGTGTCGTTGGTGGCGACGGCGAGCCCGTCCGCACCCTCGGCCACGGCCGCGAGACCCTCGGCGGCGAGGGCCACCGCGAGGGCCTCCGGGTTGCCGCTGCGCACCAGGACGTCGTTCGCGGTGCTGCGGGCGACGAAGGAGTCGAGCGACTCGTCGGCGACCGTCCGCCCGGCCGTGATGACAACGAGGTGCTCGGCCATCAGCGCCATCTCCGAGAGGAGGTGGCTCGAGACGAAGACGACGTTGCCCTGCTGCGCGTAGTGGCGCAGGAAGTCGCGCAGCCACTGGATCGACTGGGGGTCGAGCCCGTTGGCCGGCTCGTCGAGCAGCAGCACCTGCGGTTGCGCGAGGATCGCGCCCGCGAGCCCGAGCCGCTGTCCCATGCCGAGGGAGAAACCGGACGGCCGCTTGCGTGCCACCGACTCGAGTCCGACGAGCGAGATCACCTCGTCGACGCGACTCGACGGCAGGCCCGCCTCGACCGCCAGCAGCCGCAGGTGGTTGCGGGCCGAGCGCGAGGGGTGGAACGACTTCGCGTCGAGGTGAGCGCCGACTGTGCGCGTCACATGGTCGCCGGCCGCGAGTGGCGCGCCGTCCCACAGGGTGTGCCCGTCGCCGCGGTCGAGACCGAGCATCAGGCGCATGGTGGTCGACTTGCCGGCCCCGTTGGGGCCGAGGAACCCGGTCACGATCCCGGGGCGGAGCGTGAACGAGAGCTGGTCGACGGCCCGGGTCGTGCCGTAGCTCTTGCCGAGCCCGATTGCTTCGACGTTCATCGCCACCTCCAGCGCTGGAGCCCCGACCCTATGGGGGCTCCATCGAGGCGACCCGGGTGGGCTCGCGCGGCGGTCTCACGGCATCTGCCGGGCGAAGATCTCGTCGATCTCGTGCCGGTCGGCATTGCTGATCGCCTCCAGTCGGAGTCTGTCCCACAGAGCGCGGAGCTCGTCGGCGTTCTCGGGGCTCATCTCGAGCGTGCTGCTGGTCATGGTCGGTCACCTCCTCCCCTCGTGTGTCGGTTCGAC
>JANMMN010000181.1:0-8875 GCA_031373405.1 Actinomycetes bacterium | reverse complement strand
CTCGACCACGAACTCGTCGTCGGCCGGGGCAGGGCCGCGGGCTTCGCGCTTCGCGGCGTCCTTCTCGGCCTGGACCTCCGCCAGGGCGTCGGCCTTCTTGCGCACCGGTCCGAGGACCATGATCATGTTGCGGCCGTCCTGCTTCGGCGAGTACTCGACGAAGCCGTGCTCGACGACGTCGTCCGCGAGCTTCTTGAGCAGCCGGAAGCCGAGCTCGGGTCGCGACTGCTCGCGCCCGCGGAACATGATCGTGATCTTGACCTTGTCGCCCGCCTTCAGGAAGCGGACCACGTGACCCTTCTTGGTCTCGTAGTCGTGCGCGTCGATCTTCGGGCGGAGCTTCATCTCCTTGATGACCGTGTTGACCTGCTTCTTGCGGTCTTCACGGGCCTTCAGGGCGGACTCGTACTTGAACTTGCCGTAGTCCATGAGCTTGCACACCGGCGGCTTGGCCATCGGTGCGACCTCGACCAGATCGAGATCGGCTTCCGCGGCCAGACGCAGCGCATCATCGATGCGCACGATGCCGACCTGTTCCCCGTTGGGACCGACTAGTCGGACCTCGGGGACTCGAATCCGCTCGTTGATGCGGGGCTCGGCGCTGATGGGCTCTCCTCGGGTCGTCCGGTGGGTGGTGCACCGCTTGCGAGGGTCCCGACATGGATCGAGGCCTCGTGCACGCGCACGAGGCCTCGCAGTCGCGGTGGCGGCTACCCGAAGGCATACGTCACTCTCCGACCCCCTCCGAGGAGGGTGCCGCGACCGGAACCCGACGACCCGGAGGTCGTGGCGGGTGGGAGCGAGAACTCCGCTTGCGTGATCCACCCCAGGAACGGGACGGATCGGTCCGTCGCGAACTGTACCCGGACTCCCCCGTTGCGCCCAAACCGGCGGCCCCGAGCGGCTTCTGGGATCAGGTGCGGTCGGCCTGGCCGATGCTCTGGTCGTCGCCGCGGGTGAACGGGTAGATGAGCGCGGCGAGGACGCCACCGATGAGGGGGGCCAGGAGGAAGAGCCAGACCTGGCTCAGCGCCGTTCCTCCCGCGAACAGGGCCGGCCCGAGCGAACGCGCCGGGTTGACCGACGTTCCGTCGAGGGGGATGCCGACGGTGTGGATCGCGGTGAGCGCGACACCGATGGCGAGCCCGGCCGTGACGGCTTCGGCGAGCCGGTCGGTGACCATGAGGATGACGAGGACGAACGCAGCGGTTGCGAGCACCTCGAACACGAACGCTCCGGTGAGATTGATCGACCCGTTGTCGTAGGCGTTCGAACCCAGCCCACCGGTCTCGTCGGTGACTCCGCCGGAGCTGACCAGGAACTTCAGGACGCCGGCGCCGGCTATCGCGCCGAGGAACTGCGCGACCCAGTAGCCGGCCGCCTCGGCGAGAGGCTGCTTGCGCGCGAGCACCATCGCCAGCGTCACGGCGGGGTTGACGTGCGCACCACTCACCGGGCCGAAGGCGTACGCGACGAAGACGAGGACGAAACCGAACGCGATCGCTACCGACAGGACGCCGGCCGACTTGAGTCCCGACACCGCGGCACCGACGGCGATCAGCACCAGCAGGAAAGTGCCGATGAACTCGGCAACGAGCTTGCGCGCAGGCATGGTGAGACCTTTCGTGAGCGGATGGTGCGTCTGTCTCATGATGACCGAGCGGGCTCCCCCGGTCGGGGCGACACGCTCACGGCACGCTCGCCACCGGGAGCCGGCTCAGCCGGTGAGACCGACGTCGAAGCCCGCCGGGCAGGCCGCGACCACGACCGGCTCGCTCGCCAGCGCCACCGCCACCGCACGACCGACGCGCATCGGATCGGCCCCCTGCTCCGGCTCGACCAGCACGAGGAGGTCGGTGCCCTCCTGGCCAGGGGCGGTGCTGGCCGAGCGAAGGCCGGGGACATCCCGCGTCGCCCTTGCGACCGCCGCCACGAGGCCGGCGTCGTCGTACGGCGTCCTCGTGCCTCCGGCGACCAGCCGGAGGGCAGCTCCCTCGACGAGGGTGCGGGTGGGGCCGGCCAGGTCGAGCAGGACTGCCTGCGCCGAGTCGTCCAGCGCGGCGGCGGCGACCCGGTCGGCGTTGGCGGGCACGCCCCGGGCCGCCGGGTCCCACGCGGCCATCGCTGCGACCGAGGTGAAGGCGAGCAGTGCGCGGCGGCCGTCCGCGCCGACGAGGCTCACGATGGCCAGGTGGCTGCTCTTCTCCTGCCGCAGCCCCGTCTCCCCCAGCTCCTCCTCGTCGAGGACCGCGACGAGCGGGACCATGAGCCGACGCCCCGTGAGCCCGGAGACGAGCAGCGCCGGGTCGCCGGATGCGGCGTACGCCGACAGCGCGGTCGCGAGACCCGGATCGGCGCCGCCGTCGTCACCGGCGAACTGCGGGTCGGGCACGGTCACGCCGGCGAAGGGGTGTTCGCCCGGGTCCTGAGCCACGGCCCGATCCTCGCCCACCAGCTCGGCCGGTCGGCGGGCGGGTGCGCCATCGCAGCACCGGACGTGGCGCGCTGCTATAACCGGGGGAGGCAGCACCCGCTCGCCTGACCCGCACCCGGATCGGAGCGCCATGACCGTCGTCGTCGGATACGTACGCACGGAGCAGGGCGAGGCGGCGCTCGCCGCCGCGATCGCGATGCTCGCCGAGGGCGAGCGCCTCGTCGTCGTCAACAAGCCCGAGCCGAGCGAGCTCGCGGAGTTCTCGGCCGAGCAGGACGCCGACGGCATGCGGGTCAACCTCGCCGAGCAGGGCGTCGACGCCGAGGTGGTCAACCTCGAGTCGACCGACGAGCCGGCCGACCTCATCGTCGCGCAGGCCACCGCGCACGAGGCTCGGCTCGTGGTGATCGGGCTGCGCCGCCGATCCGCCGTGGGAAAGATCCTGCTCGGCAGCACGGCCCAGGCGGTGCTGTTCAGCTCCCCGTGCCCCGTGCTCAGCGTGCGGGCCGCGACCGAGGCGTAGCGGCTCGACCGAGCTCAGAGCCGGCAGGCATGGATCACGGTGACGAGGATCCCGCGGCCACCCATGTCGTAGAGCTCGTCCATGATCCGGTGCACGTCACGCTGGGGGACCATCGCGCGGACGGCGACCCAGCCGGCGTCGTGCAGGGGCGACACGGTGGGTGACTCGATCCCCGGGGTGATGGCGCAGGCCGCCTCGACGAGCTCGGCCCGGATGTCGTAGTCGACGAGCACGTAGGCGCGCGCCACGATCACGCCCTGGAGACGGCGCACGAACGTGTCGACAGCGGCGTCGTCAGGGGCACCCGAGCGGCGTACGAGCACCGCCTGGTTGACCAGGATGGGCTCGCCGATGACCACCAACCCGGCCTGTCGCAGCGTGGTGCCGGTCTCGACCACGTCGGCGACCGCGTCGGCGACCCCGAGCCGCCCGGCGGTCTCGACCGCGCCGTCGCGCTTGACCACGGTGGCCTCGATCCCGAGGTCCGCGAGGTGACGGCGCAGGAGTCCGTCGTACGACGTCGCGATCCGTCGGCCGGCGAGCACGGAGATGTCACCCGCTTCGTCCTTCGGCACCGCAAACCGGAAGGCCGAGCGGGCGAACCCGAGCTCGAGCAGGACGTCCGAGGCGTTGCCCGAGTCCATGAGCATGTCGAGCCCGGTGATGCCGACGTCGAGCTGACCGGTCGCGACGTAGGTGGCGATGTCGCGAGGACGCAGGAAGAAGAACTCAGCGTCGTTGTCGGGGTCCTGGACCACGAGCTCGCGAGCGGCATGGGCAGCGGGGTAGCCCGCCTCGCGCAGCATCGCGCGGGCGGGTTCGGCGAGCTGGCCCTTGTTGGGCAGTGCGACGCGCAGCATGAGTTCTCCGTAGAAGTCGACGGGGTGGTCGGAGCTCCCTACAGATGCCGGTAGACGTCCTCGAGCGAGACGTCGGCGGCCAGCATGAGCGCGATGGTGAAGAAGAGCAGCTGGGAGATCTCCTCGGCCGCGCGCTCCTTGCTCTCGAACTCGGCGGCCATCCACGATTCGGCGGCCTCCTCGACGACCTTCTTGCCGATGCCGTGGACGCCCTCCTCGAGCAGTCGGGTGACCGTCCCGGACGTCTCGTCCTTCTCGGCCCACTTCGTGACGAGCTCGACGTGCAGTTCCTCGAAAGTCTTCACGACGCGAAGCCTACGGAACCCCGCGGAGTCAGACCACGCAGGGTGAGCGCGGTGGACACCGCGGCCTCCACCGCCTCACGGCCCTTGTCCTCTGCCGACTCGGGGAAACCCGCCCGGGCGACGGCCTGGGCCTCGGTGTCGCAGGTGAGCAGGCCGAATCCGACGGGCACCCCGGTGTCGAGCGCGACCTGGGCGAGCCCGTCGGTCGCTGCCTTGCAGACGTACTCGAAGTGCGGGGTCCCGCCGCGGATGATGACGCCGAGCGCGACGACGGCGTCGAAGCCGGCGGCGACCGCCGCCTTCGCCATGATCGGGAGCTCGAAGGCCCCCGGGACCCGGATCACCTCATACGGTGCCCCGATCTCCTCCAGTGCGCGCACCGCCCCATCGACCAGCCCGGTCATCACCCGGTCGTGCCACGACGAGGCCACGATGGCGACGCGCACGTCGGACGAGCCAGGGAGGTCGAGCTCAGGTACTCCGATGCCACTCATGACGGGTTCCCTTCGAGCGCTTCGAGATCGGTGGGCGAGTCGAGGTCGCCGGGGAGGTCGTGCCCCATGCGATCACGCTTGGTACGCAGGTAGTCGATGTTCTCGCTGTTCGGCGCGATCTCGAGGGAGACCCGATCGACGATCGCCAACCCGTAGCCCTCCAGCCCCGCGCGCTTGGCCGGGTTGTTGGTGAGCAGGCGCATGGTGCGTACGCCGAGGTCCGCGAGGATCTGGGCACCGGTGCCGTAGTCGCGTGCGTCGGCGGGCAGGCCGAGCTCGAGGTTGGCATCGACGGTGTCGGCGCCGCCGTCCTGCAGCTCGTAGGCCTGCAGCTTGTGCACGAGGCCGATCCCTCTGCCCTCGTGGCCGCGCATGTACAGCACGACACCTCGCCCCTCGGCTGCCACCCGCCGCAGGGCGGCGTGCAGCTGAGGGCCGCAGTCGCACCGGCGGGAGGTGAACACGTCTCCCGTGAGGCACTCCGAGTGCACCCGCACCAGCAGGTCGGTGCCGTCGCCGATGTCGCCGTAGACGAGCGCGACGTGCTCGATGCCGTCCAGCCGCGAGCGGTAGCCGACGGCTCGGAACTCCCCGAACTCGGTGGGGAGCCGAGTGTCCGCGGCGCGCTGCACCTGGCTCTCGGTGCGCCGCACGTAGGCGATCAGGTCGGCGATGGAGATCATGACGAGGCCGTGGTCGTCGGCGAAGGCGCGACACTGCGGCGCCCGCATCATCGTGCCGTCCTCGTTGACCAGCTCGCACAAGGCCCCGGCCGGTGAGAGCCCAGCGAGGCGGGCGAGATCGACCGCCGCCTCGGTGTGCCCAGGGCGGCGCAGGACACCGCCCTCCATCGCTCGCAGCGGCACCACGTGCCCCGGCCGGGTGAGCTCCCACGGCTCGGTCGCGGAGTCCGAGAGCACCTTGATCGTCCGGGCGCGGTCCTCGGCGGAGATCCCGGTGGCCTTCACGTCGCGCGCGTCCACGGTGACGGCGTACGCCGTGCCCTTCTTGTCCTCGTTGACCATGGTCATCGGGGGCAGGCCGAGCCGGTCGAGCTCGACACCGGGCATCGCCACGCAGATGTAGCCGCTGGTCCACCGGATCATGAACGCGGTCAGCGCCTGGCTCGCGCGCTGGGCGGCGAAGATCAGGTCGCCCTCGTTCTCGCGGTCCTCGTCGTCGACGACGACCACCGCGCGGCCGGCCCGGATCGCCTCGATGGCGTCCTCGACCAGATCGAGGCGTACGCCGACCTCCGTGGTCACGATCTCTGCGGAACTCATGACGTCCTCCACTGCAGCATCCGCTCGACGTACTTGGCGACGACATCGACCTCGAGGTTGACCGGATCTCCGACGGATGTCAGGCCGAGCGTGGTGAGCTCGAGGGTGGTCGGGATCAGCGACACGGTGAACCAGTCCGGTTCCGCCGCGACCACAGTGAGCGAGACCCCGTCGACGGTGATCGAGCCCTTCTCGACGACATAGCGGCCCAGCTCGCCGGGGAGCCCGATCCGCACGAGCTCCCAATGCTCGCTGGGCACTCGCTCCATGATCCGGCCGACGCCGTCGACGTGCCCCTGTACCAGATGCCCGCCCAGACGGGTGGCGAGGGTGACCGGGCGCTCGAGGTTGACGCGCGAACCGACCTCGAGCCCCCCGAGCGAGGACCGATCGAGGCTCTCGCGCATGACGTCGGCGGTGAACTCGCCGGCGCTGACGTCGACGACGGTCAGGCAGACGCCGTTGACCGCGATGGATGCGCCGTGGACGGCGTCGCTCGTGACGAGGTCGCCGTGGATGCGCATGCGCGCGGAGTCGGGCAGCTGCTCGACGGCGACGACCGTGCCGAGCTCCTCGACGATGCCGGTGAACACCTAGTCCTCCTCAGGGGCCCGGAGCACCCGGGCGTCGATACGAATGTCCGCGCCGACGCGGGCGACATCGGTGACGTGCAGGCGCACCGTGTGGTCGAGCGTGGTCCGGCTCGCATCGAGCAGTGCCGAGGGCCCGGCGCCGATCAGCGCGGGCGCGACGTACCACCGGACGGCATCGACGAGCCCGGCGCGCACGAACGCTCCTGCCAGGGTCGGACCGCCCTCGAGCAGCACATGGCGCACGTCGCGTTCGGCCAGCGACGCGAGCGCCTCCGCCGGGTCATGGGTCCGCAGGTGCACGGTGGGTGCCGCCGCGTCGAGAACCCGTGCGCCCACCGGGATGTCGCGGAACCCCATGACAACGCGCAGGGGCTGAACCAGAGCGACACCGTCGTCGGCCCGCACCGCGAGATGCGGGTCGTCGACGAGGACGGTCCCGGTGCCGACGATCACGGCGTCGACCTCTGCGCGCAGCGCGTGCACCTGCGCACGAGCCTCGGGTGAGGTGATCCAGCGACTCGTCCCGTCGGCGGCTGCGATCCGGCCGTCGAGGCTGGACGCCGCCTTCCAGGTGACGAACGGTCGACCATGCATCAGCGCGAAGGACCAGAACTCGTTGATCGAACGAGCCTCCTCCTCCAGCACCCCGCCGACGACCTCGACTCCCGACGCGCGCAGCGTGTCGGCCCCACCGGCCGCGAGCGGGTTGGGGTCGGACTGAGCGAACACGACCCGGACCACCCCTGCTGAGATCAGCGCCTGGGCGCACGGCCCGGTGCGGCCGGTGTGGTTGCACGGCTCGAGCGACACGACCGCTGTCGCTCCACGCGCGAGATCACCCGCGCGCGCCAGCGCGTCGACCTCGGCGTGAGGCGTGCCGGCACCCCGGTGGAATCCTTCCGCAACGGGTTCGCCGTCCGCCGAGATCAGCACGCACCCGACCCGTGGGTTGGGGCCGTGCGGCACCCCCGGCGTGGCAGCGAGCGCGAAGGCGCGCCGCAGCGCCTCTCGCTCACGTGCGCTCGCCTCGCCCAGCATGGGTCCGCCCTCGCTCTGGATGCTCACGGGCGGCCGAGGGGGTGACGGAGCGGAGGCGGGACACGGGACGACGACGGCGACGCGGCCACCCGACGGCAGCGCGGCGCACGGCATCGACCGCGCGCGTCGCCTCCCATCCGGACTTTCACCGTCGGCTCCGGATGGCCTGCGCCGACCGCGATGAGGCGGCGGGCGCGGGTTGACCGGATCCACCGGCCAGTGGCTCTGGCCGGGTCGCGGGCTGACACCGCCGGTTCGGACTTGCACCGACCCCGGGACGCGCGAGCAGGTCTGCTCGTACTCCCAGGAGTCTACCTACCGCCCCGTCCGATGCCTCACGCGTGCCCGCACCACCAGCTGCCAGCGGTGGCCAGCTCCGCTCGCGCGGCAAGGCCGTGCACGGCCGCCGCGGGGTCGGCGGCGCCGTAAACAGCGGAGCCGGCGACGAAGACGTCGGCGCCCGCCTCGGCGCAGATCTCGATCGTCTCGGTCGTCACACCGCCGTCGACCTGGATCCACAGGTCGAGGTCGCGGCCCTTCACGAGCTCGCGCGCGCGTCGGATCTTGGGAACCACGACGTCGAGGAACCGCTGCCCGCCGAACCCGGGCTCGACCGTCATGACGAGCAGCATGTCGATCTCAGGGAGCAGGTCGGCATATGCGTCGACCGGGGTCGCCGGCTTGAGCCCCATGCCCGCGCGAGCGCCCGCCGCCCGGATGCTGCGGGCCAGACGCACAGGTGCGGCTGCGGCCTCGACGTGGAACGTGACCGAGCCGGCGCCGGCCTCGGCGTAGGCCGGAGCCCAGCGGTCGGGGTCCTCGATCATCAGGTGACAGTCGACCGGCGTGGTCACCGAGCGGATCAGTGACTCCACGATCGGCAGCCCCAGGGTCAGGTTGGGGACGAAGTGGTTGTCCATGACGTCGACGTGCAGCCACGAGGCGGCACCTGCGACGCGCTCGCACTCCTGCGCCAGCCTGGCGAAGTCGGCCGAGAGGATGCTCGGGGAGATCTGGACGCCCATGGTGCGCAAGGCTAGCCGGGGTGGCCGTCGTGTCGACGTCGCGGGTCAAGGAGGGTGTGCCACGATCCGAAGAACTGACCAGGGGCTCCGCGCACCACCCGGACGCGGACCTCGGGTCGAGCGGAGGTCCGACGGTGTCGGCAACGGTGTGGCGCAGGCGTGCGCGCGCGCTGCTCAGCGTCGACCACCCCCAGCCTGAGGTGCGCACCCGTGCCACCAACGCGTTGGTCGTGCTGGCCGGTGTGATCCTCGTGGGACTCGTCTCGACCGCACCGCTCTTCCTCACCCCCGGCGGAGCCGTCGCAGGGGTCACCTGCGGG
>JANMMN010000045.1:0-1937 GCA_031373405.1 Actinomycetes bacterium | reverse complement strand
CCTGACCGTGTTCGACCTCGACATCAGCGCCGGGTCCCTCGCGGTCAACGCCAGCAAAGGCGGCCGGTCCCGGATCGTGCCGATCGCCGAACGCGACATCGGCTGCTGCGAGAACGCGCAGCAGCGCCCGGCTGACACCGGTGCGGCCGGGATCATCCTCATGAGTGTCCGCCTCTACGCACCCTGCTCGGCCGGTTCCTGTCCACCGACCCGGTGTACGGAGCAACGCGACGGCCTACGGGTACCCGGCCGACCCCATCAACCGATACGACCTCGACGGCCGATGGGACTGGGGTTTGACCTTCACGCTGGTTGCTTTAGCCACATGTCTGGTCCCGGCGTTCGGATGGGCGGTTTGCGCCGGTGCGCAAGCAGTTGCGTTGGTCGCACGCTCAGGTCAAACGCTGAGCGATTCCGGCAACTCCGCGGAATCGTGGCGGACTATCGCCGCCGATGGGGTGTTCACGGCCCTAACGTTTGGCCTTGGTAACCTTGCTGGCGGCACTGCTCGCTACGGATCCTCGTACTTGCGAAACCCCATAGGGTTCAAGGTTCCCAAGTTCACTGGCATCAAGCGGAAGTTGATTGGGTTGAGCCGGAACGTGGGCATGGGACCGTGGAACAGGGCCCCGGTGGGGCAGCGATGGCTCGCTTGGGCGGCTCTTCGTAGCCCGTCGGCCGCGCACTTTGTCGGCTGCAAAGCCTCACGCCGTTGCGCCTGGTGAGCGAGCAGGGTTTGGGAGGATCGGTGAGGAGGAATACCGACCACGTCTTCAGGGGTGCACTCGCGTCCAAGGTGATGGCTTCCGGTCTCGCGATCGGCATGATCCTGTCGTTGTTCGGTCTGGCGTACGACATTGTGTCAGGGACATCGCTTCCACCAGCTGCGGCAATCGTTGTCGTGGTGACCAGTGCGTTTCCGATTTCGCTCCTCGTCCAGCTGATGCGCTCGCGAGTGGTTGTCACGGAGAAGGAGCTCGTCTCGTATCCGCTCGCGCCGGGGAGGCGGCTACGCGTCCCTCTGAACGCGATCGAGGGAGTCGCAGTTGGCCCTGCGGAAAGCCTTCTCATTCCGGCCCTGTGCCCAGTTCTGGAGACGCGTACGGTGCCATTGGAAGGCGGCCGCCTTGGGGTCGAGCGAATAGCGCTCACGGCTCTAGTCGTATGGACTGGGGACCGTAAGAACCCAGCACTCCTGCACGAGGTCGAGCGGCTGCGCAGCGCGCTCGGACAGTGATACGGATGCCGTCCTACACCGACGGCGAGGGCGCGAGGACGCTGACCGGGTTCGACTCCCGTGGCCGGGTTGCGTCGGTGACCTGGACCCAGATCGATGGGAGCACGAGCGTGGGGTCGGCGACGTATGCCTACAGCGACAGTGGTGCGGATCGGCGGGGCACTCTGGCGTCGGTGAGCGACTCCGCGGCCGGGACGATCACTGCGGCTTATGACGCGGGCGGCGCCCTGGTGCGGCGTGCGCTGCCTTCGGGGATGGCGCAGTCCTTCACTAGCGATGCGACTGGGGACTTGGTCGCGACGGTGTGGACCGGGTCGGATGGCAGCCCGCTGGTGGGGGATGCGCAGGTCTCCGACGGGCATGGCCGGTGGCGGTTGGAGTCGCTGTCGGGGTCGACGCCGGGCTGGTCGACCCGCACGTATGGCTATGACGCCGCGGACCGGTTGACCTCGGTGGCTGAGCAGCGGTCGGCGTCGAGTTGCGTGACTCGCACGTACGGGTGGGACATCAACTCCAACCGGACCTCCCGCGCGGTGTATCCGGGTGATGCGGAGGGGGCGTGCCTGACGAGTACGAGTCCGTCGAGCAGTCAGACTGTGGCGGTGGACACCGCCGACCGCCTGCTCCCGTCGGGGGCGGCCGTGGGTCTGGTGTATGACGCGTGGGGTCGGGTCGTGACCGTGCCGGCGGGGCTGACCGC
>JANMMN010000111.1:0-5649 GCA_031373405.1 Actinomycetes bacterium | reverse complement strand
GTCGACGTCGTGCGAGCGCAGCAGCGCCGCGGTCACGATGTCGGAGATGACGTCGACCGCGAGCGGGAGGTCCTGGTCGAGCACCCGCGCGTAGAAGCAGGTGTACTCCTTGCTGGTGAAGGCGTTCATCTCGCCACCCACCGCGTCGATCGACGCGGAGATGTCGAGCGCCGACCGGCGTGGGGTGCCCTTGAAGAGCAGGTGCTCGAGATAGTGCGCGGCCCCGGCCTGGGCCGGGGTCTCGTCGCGCGAGCCGACGCCGACCCAGATCCCGAACGCCGCAGAGCGAACCCCCGGGAGGTTCTCGGTCACGACCCGTAGGCCACCGGGCAGGACGGTCCGACGCACCCGGGCGCCGTCCTCGTGGAGGAGCGTTCGGGTGCTGCCCGGGGCCTGGTCACGCGCTCCGGGCACGCGGCGTCGCCGCGTGCCCGGAGTCGTGCGTGCGTCGGTCATCGAGGGGATCAGGCCTCGACGTCCGCGGTGTCGTCCTCGGCGGGGGCCGCAGCGGCATCCCCACCGTCCTCGACCGGCGACAGCGACAGCTTGCCGCGTGCGTCGATCTCGGAGATCTCCACGAGGACCTTCTGGCCGATCGACACGACGTCGTCGACGTTGTCCACGCGCTTGCCACCGGCGAGCGAGCGCAGCTTGGAGATGTGCAGCAGGCCGTCCTTGCCCGGCATGAGCGAGACGAACGCACCGAAGGTCGTGGTCTTGACGACCGTGCCCAGGTAGCGCTCGCCGATCTCCGGCATGTGCGGGTTGGCGATGGCGTTGATCTGCGCACGGGCGGCCTCGGCCTTGTGGCCGTCGGTCGCACCGATGTAGATCGTGCCGTCGTCCTGGATCGTGATCTCGGCGCCGGTCTCGTCCTGGATCTGGTTGATCATCTTGCCCTTCGGGCCGATGACCTCGCCGATCTTGTCGACCGGGATCTGGATCGAGATGATCCGCGGCGCGTACGGCGACATCTCGTCGGGCTCGTCGATGGCCTCGAGCATGACGTCGAGGATCGCGAGACGCGCCCCACGGGCCTGCGTGAGCGCACCGGCGAGCACCGAGGCGGGGATGCCGTCGAGCTTGGTGTCGAGCTGGAGCGCGGTCACGAACTCCCGCGTGCCGGCGACCTTGAAGTCCATGTCGCCGAAGGCGTCCTCGGCCCCGAGGATGTCGGTGAGCGTGACGTACTCCGTCTTGCCGTCGACCTCGTCGGAGATGAGGCCCATCGCGATGCCGGCGACCGGCGCCTTGAGGGGCACGCCGGCGTTGAGGAGCGACATGGTCGAGGCGCAGACCGAGCCCATCGACGTGGAGCCGTTGGAGCTGGCGCCTCGGACACCTGACGGATCGCGTAGGGGAACTCCTCCTTGCTCGGGAGCACCGGCACCAGGGCGCGCTCGGCGAGCGCACCGTGGCCGATCTCGCGACGCTTGGGCGAGCCCACGCGACCGGTCTCACCGGTGCTGTACGGCGGGAAGTTGTAGTTGTGCATGTAGCGCTTGCGCGTCTCGGGGCTCAGCGTGTCGAGCTGCTGCTCCATGCGGAGCATGTTGAGCGTGGAGACACCGAGGATCTGGGTCTCTCCGCGCTCGAAGAGCGCCGACCCGTGCGCCCGCGGGACGAGGTCGACCTCGGCCGAGAGCGTGCGGATGTCGGTGAGACCACGACCGTCGATGCGGACCTTGTCGGTGAGCACGCGTTTGCGCACGAGCTTCTTGGTCAGCGAGCGCAGCGCGGCGCCGATCTCCTTCTCGCGGCCCTCGAACTGGCCCGCGAGACGCTCGGACGCGAGACCCTTGACGCGGTCGAGCTCGTCCTCGCGCTCGGCCTTGCCCACGATGGTGAGGGCGGCCGCGAGCTCGGTGGACACCGCAGTCTCGACCGCGGCGAACGCGTCGTCCTGGTAGTCCGGGAAGAGCTTGAACTCGCGGGTCTCCTTGGTCGACTTAGCCGCGAGCTCGCTCTGCGCGTCGCACAGGATCTTGATGAACTTCTTGGCGGCCTCGAGACCCTCGGCCACGACCTCCTCGGTGGGTGCGGTCGCGCCACCCTTGACGAGCTCGATCGTGTTGGCGGTGGCCTCGGCCTCGACCATCATGATCGCGACATCGTCGCCGACGACCCGACCCGCGACGACCATGTCGAACACGGCCTGCTCGAGCTGGCTGTGCGACGGGAAGGCGACCCACTGGCCCCCGATGAGGGCGACGCGGGTAGCGCCGATCGGGCCGCTGAAGGGCAGGCCGGCGATCTGCGTCGACATCGAGGCCGCGTTGATCGCGACGACGTCGTAGAGGTGGTCGGGGTTGAGCGACATCACCGTGATGACGACCTGGATCTCGTTGCGCAGACCCTTGACGAACGAGGGGCGCAGCGGGCGGTCGATGAGCCGGCAGGTGAGGATCGCGTCCTCGCTGGGGCGACCCTCGCGGCGGAAGAACGAGCCGGGGATACGACCCGCGGCGTACATCCGCTCCTCGACGTCGATCGTCAGGGGGAAGAAGTCGAACTGGTCCTTGGCGTGCTTGCCGGCCGTCGTGGCCGCCAGGAGCATCGTCTCGTCGTCGAGGTAGGCGACGGCGGAGCCGGCCGCCTGCTGGGCCAGACGGCCCATCTCGAAGCGGATGGTGCGGGTGCCGAAGGAGCCATTGTCGATGACGGCTTCGGACGTGTGGATCTCGGGACCCTCCATGGGTGCCCTCCTCGTGTGTCTGTGGGACGACGAGGCGCGAGCGCGGAGTACCTACCTGTCGGCAGGAGGCCGGTCTTCGATCGAAGCGCCCGGACTGGGGGCCGCTCCCACGCTCCTGCGCGGTGGGCGACGTATCCGGGTGCCACTACCGAGGACCGACGACGTCGAGGTGTCTCCGGGGCGTTCGCCCCTCGATCTT
The DNA here is from genome assembly GCA_031373405.1 of Actinomycetes bacterium. Classification (GTDB taxonomy): domain Bacteria; phylum Actinomycetota; class Actinomycetes; order S36-B12; family CAIYMF01; genus Longivirga. The sequence continues at coordinate 2,755 of JANMMN010000111.1, read as the reverse complement.
CCCTAGCGTGCGTCGCTGGATGTCCAGCAGCGGGTAGTGCGTTGTTCCGGCGCCGGAGCGGGTCTGTCCGCGCCGATGTGCCGGAGGGGAGCGACCCGCGGGTCACTCCCCTCCCTCGCCGACTAGCGACGGATGCCGAGCCGCTCGATGATCGCGCGGTAGCGGTTGATGTCCTTCTTGGTCAGGTACTGGAGCAGCCGACGACGCTGGCCGACCAGCAGCAGCAGCCCACGGCGGCTGTGGTGGTCGTGCTTGTGCAGCTTCAGGTGCTCGGTGAGGTCGTTGATGCGACGCGTCAGCAGCGCGATCTGGACCTCGGGTGAGCCGGTGTCGCCGGGAGTGGTGGCGTACTCGGCGATGATCGCGTTCTTGGTCGCGGTGTCGAGAGACATGCGTCAGATTCCTTCGCGGGCGCGTCACGGACCCGCGCGGGGCGCGCAGGTCCTCGAACGTACGAGTCGTGCAGTCGCGTGCCGCAGGGCGCCCACCCCGCGGCCGTCAGGGTGCAGGCTATCAGCGCGGACCCGATGCCCCAAACCCGGGAGCGCTCCTCGCGACCCCCGTCCGCGCGAGTGACGTCGCAGGTCAGACGGCCGGTGCGGGTGGCGTACGAGCGTCGAGGTCGGGGTCGCCGAGCCCGTGGCGACGTCGGGCGGCGAGGTAGGCCCGGCGTACGGCGATTGCGCGGGCGAGATCGGTGCTGATCCGCTCGACGAAGTGCGCCCGGTAGACCTGGTCGCTCGCGGCGTAGACGGTGGCGTAGAACGCGGCGAACCCGCCGAGGAACGTCGCGACCCGCAGCAGCTGCCGGGTCAGCGCGTGGCCCTCGAAGATCGTCACGACGCTCTCGACCGGAGCCAGCGACCCGAGCCAGGCCTCCTGCACGGGCACGCTGATCGCCACCGTGCCGAACACGACGAAGAACGCCCAGACCACGGCACCCACGAGCGCGACCTGCACCAGCTGCGCGGTCACCATCACGAGGAGCAAGTTGCCCCGCTGACGCGCGCGCATCGGCACGGGACGCTCGAGCTCGGCGAGCTCCTCGGTGTGGGCCTCCATCGGTGTCCCGACGGTGGCGCGGATGACGCCGGCGCGATCCGTGCCGAGCTCGATCCGGTCGAACTCCTCGCGGCTGCGCCCCCGGATGAACAGCACGCCGAGGAACCCGAACACGGCGAGGCTCCCCCACAGGACGGCTGCCTGCATCGTCCCGGCGACCTGCCACACCTCGGTGTTGATGAACAGGAACGTGATGAACAGCAGCATGAGCGGCAGCACGCGGGTGATGAGTCGGGTGACGTCGCCGAGCTGGCCGAAGGTCCAGCGGATCGTCCAGGCGATGAGGGCGAGCAGGGCGTAGCGGGTGATGAGGTAGATCGCGCCCACGACGACGAGCTCGCCGCCGACGGCGAGGAGGAACTGCTCGAGGTCGCGCGTCACGAGCAGCGCAGCCACGGGGGCAAGGAGCACGAAGCCCGCGATCCAGGCCGGCGTCACGTGCGTCGGGAGCGCCCACGGGGCACGGCCGTGGCGCCTGTTCCAGCCCGCGTACGCAGCGGCTCCGGTGACCGCGCTCACGACGAAGGCCACCAGGCTCCACGTGCCCGAGACCGCGACGAGGGTCGCGAGCATCGAGATCACGACGACCACGGCCAGGGCGGGCAGCGCCCGGGTCCACACGTCGCGACCCGAGGTGTAGTCCTCGACGAACATGGGCAGCCCACGCCGGATGAACCATCGCTCGGTGGCCCGCAGCTCGGGAGCGCGAGCCCCCTCCGGCTCGGGTGAGTCAGCCGACAAGGCGTCGCGCCTCGTCGACGTCGACGGCCATCCGCGCCACGAGAGCGGCGATGTCGTCGAACTTCTCCTGGCCGCGGATCCGCGCCACGAAGTCGATCGCGACGTGGGCGCCGTACAGCTCGAGGTCGTCGCGATCGAGCACGTAGGCCTCGACGCGACGCTCCACGCCGTCGAAGGTCGGATTGGTGCCGACGCTGATCGCGGCCGGGAACGACTGCTCGAGCGAGGTGTAGGGGGCGACGACGACGTGCGCGGCGTAGACGCCGTCGGCCGGGATGGCGGCATGTGGTGTGGTCGCGAGGTTCGCCGTCGGGTAGCCCAACTCGCGGCCGCGCTTGTCGCCGTGCACGACGCTGCCCTCGACCCGGTGCGGCCGCCCGAGTGATGCGCGGGCCGAGGCCACGTCACCGGCTCCGACGAGCCCGCGCACGTAGGTCGAGGACCAGACACCGCCGTCGCCCGCCACGAGCGGTTCGGCATCGACGACGAACCCGTGGACAGCGCCGAGCTCGGCGAGGGTCTCGGTGTCACCTGCGGCCCGGTGCCCGAAGCGGAAGTTGGCTCCCACCACCACGGCGGCCGCACGGAAGCGGGCCACGATGACGTCCTCGACGAAGGCCTCCGGTGAGAGCGCGGCCAGGTCGTGGGTGAACGCAAGGACGCAGACGGCATCGACACCCAGCTCGGCGAGCAGTGCGCATCGTTGATCGATCGTGGAGAGCAGAGGCGGATGGGTGCCGGGACGGACGACCTCGCTCGGGTGCGGGTCGAAGGTGAGCACGACCGTCGGGGCGCCGATCGCCCGGGCCCGTTGCACCGCCCGGCTGATGATCGCCCGATGGCCGCGGTGCACGCCGTCGAACACACCGATCGACACCACCGACCTGACCTGGTCGGCGGGTACGTCGTCGAGACCCTGCCAGCGCTGCACGCTGCGTAGCCTGCCAGCCGC
>JANMMN010000400.1:0-25218 GCA_031373405.1 Actinomycetes bacterium | reverse complement strand
GACGGACACCGATCCGGTCATGACCGCCTCCTCGTCCAGCTCCATGACTCACTCAACCACGATACCCCCCAAGGGTATGCCCACCAGATGGTGAAGATCCGACAAAGGTCCACGTGGGGCCCCGCTCAACCGGTGTGCGCGCGGAGAGCCAGGGCGCCAGCAAGTAGCCCTACTGAACGACACGGGCGTGCCCGCCTGCATCAGACCTGGAGGCGGGCACGCTCCCCCTAGTACGGGGCCTCTCGGGTCGTCCTGGACGGTCGGGTTGAGCACGGCGCGGCGCAGCGACGTCGGGTTCACCGGCTGCGCGAGCGCCGCTCGTACATCCGCGCGTCAGCCTCGGCCAGGAGGTCCTCCAGCGCCGTGGCGCTCTCGCTGGCCCGGACGACGGCGACCCCTATCGTGACGCCGGGGACCCAGGTGGGCACCAGCCCACGGGTGGAGGAACCAAGTGCGGTGGTCACCCGCGCTTCGAGCTGGCCCGGCCCAGGCGGCTCGCCGAGGCCGAGCACCACGAACTCGTCACCGCCCCACCGGGCGACGACGTCGGCAGCCCGCGCCACCTGCTCGAGCGCTCGCGCGGTGGCCACGAGGACCTGGTCCCCTGCGAGGTGGCCCTGTGTGTCGTTGAGCGACTTGAAGCCGTCGACGTCGAGGAAGGCGCACCACAAGGTGTCGTGGCGGCGGTGCGCCAGGGCCGCGAGCTGCGTCGCGCGCTGCGTGAGCCCACGACGGTTGGACAGCCCGGTCAGGTCGTCGATCGTCGCGAGCTGCTCGGCCCGCCCGAAGCTCGCATTCGCCGTCCACCATTCGGTGGCCATGAGGGTGTAGAGGGCCGCGGCGACGGCGAGGGTGAACCCCCACGTCGGCAGCCAGCCCGCCGGGTCGAAACCGGGTGCGTCGAGACCGCTCACCGTGAGCCACCACGCGACGGGAGCCGCCAGCACGAGAGCGGCGAACGGCGGCCTGCGGCGGATGACGACACCGACCGCGCTGACGGTGATGCACCCGTGCGCCGTCAGCTGCGCGGCGCGGTCGGGCGTCGCCGCCAGCTCGTTGAGGACGGCGGCGTACGCAGAGGCCAGGACGACCGCGGCCGCGTAATCCAGTGCAGGCATCGAGTCGACGTGTCCTCGCCCCACGAGGAAGGCCACGGTGGCCGCGATCGCGGCGACCGCGAGGTCGACCACGAGGACCCGAGCGGCGGCCTGCGGCGTGAGGAGTGCGAACCCGACCCCGTACGCGACCGAGACCGTGGCGAGCAGCAACGCACCGAGGAACAGCGCCGTGGAGTGCGGTCGCCCTCGGATCGCTGCCGGGAACACCGGGCGCCTCATGTGCACTCCCTGGTTCGACCCCTCGTGCTGCGAGCCTAGAACCCCGGCCGACGCGTTGCAGGACGAGCACGACCGGATGCGCGCGCACCACGACCGGGGCCGTGGCCGTGCCGCAAGACGGTCCAATGCGGCCAACCAGCGACGCAGGTGGCGGTGCCGGTCAGGCGCGCAGGGCTTCGGCGAGCTCGCCGAAGTCACTCACCAACAGCTCAAGGTCTGCATCGGTGTGCGCGAGGGACACGAGCCACTGCTCGTCGAGCCCGGGCGGAGTGAGGATGCCGCGGTTGACGCCCCACAGCCAGCTGAGCTCGGCAGTCCCGAAGTCGGTGCGCTTGTAGTCGCGGTAGTTGCGCACGGGTGTGCTCGACCAGGTGACGGCGCCCTTGATCCCGAACCCCACCGTGTGCGCCGGGAGCTCGTGGGTCGCGATGATCTCGCCGATCGCCCGCATCGCCCCGACGTTGAGGGCCTCGGCGACAGCGAGAGCGTCGGGTGTGCAGATCTCGTCGACTGCGACCGCAGCGGCCATGACCAGCGGGTTGCCGTTGTAGGTGCCGAAGTGCGGTGAACGACCGTCGGTGACGGTGGCCATCACGTCGCCACGCCCGCCGAAGGCCGCGAGCGGGAGGCCACCACCGATGCTCTTGGCCAGCGCGACGAGGTCCGGCGTCACACCGAGGCGGTGCGAGGCCCCGCCGTGGCCCGCGGTGAGGCCGGTCTTGACCTCGTCGAAGACGAGCAGTGACCCGTGCGCGTCACACAGAGCGCGTACGCCAGCGAGGTAGCCCTCGTCGGGGACCACGATCGAGATGTTTTCCAGCACCGGCTCCATGAACACGCAGGCGACATCGGCGCCGTGCTGGTCGAAGAGCTCGCCGAGCCGAGCGAGGTCGTTGTAGGGCACCACGTGCACGGTTCCCGCCTCGACCTCGAACGGCACCACCGGCGTGGGTGCGTCCTCGGGACCGGCGTCGGCGACGTCCGGCTTCACCGAGACGGCGAGCGCGTCGTACCCACCGTGGTAACCACCCTCGATCTTGATGATGGCCTTGCGTCCGGTGAAGGCACGCGCCGTGCGCAAGGCGTACATCGTCGCCTCGGTGCCGGAGTTAGTGAAGCGCAGCTGCTCGAGACCGAACCGGCGCTGGAATCGCTCGGCCGCCTCGGTCGCCGACGGCGATGGCGTCACGAAGAGCGTTCCCGTCTCGAGCGAGCGCATCACGGCTGCGACGACGGTCGGGTTGAGGTGACCCACCATCATCGCGCCGAAGCCCATCGACAGGTCGAGCAGCTGACGCCCGTCGAGGTCGGTCAGCCAGGCGCCCCTCGCCGCGGTGATCGCGACGGGATAGGGGTCCCAGTGCTGGAACGACGACGGCACGCCGAGCGGCAGCGATCCCATGGCACGGGCGTGGTGTGCGGCCGAGGCTGCGGTCGTGGCCGTGAACCGTTCCCACTCCGCAGCCAGCAGCGACTCGACCTTGGCGCGGTCAAGAGGCGCCGACGACGTCGGTACGACGCGCCAGGTGGCCGGGTCGTGAGCGGGCCAGGTGACCGGGGTCTCGGTTGCCGAGGTCGCGTCGAGGGTCATGGCAGTCCTCCGGGAGATCGCCTGTCGTTCCTGCGGGATCGGATCGTATCGGGGCGGAGCGGGCCATGGTCGCGCCGAGTGCGTCATTCCTCCGGCGCGACGTCGACCGTCGTGCGGCTGCGCTGCGCCCACACGACACAGGCGATGACCACGCACGCCGCCAGCACGGTGCCGATCGTCACGACCTCACCGAGGAGCAGCGCCGACCAGACCAGGGTGAGCAGCGCCTGCACCTGCTGCACCTGACCGCCGTAGGCGACCCCCGCCATGGCCAGGCCGCGGTACCACGCGAAGAAGGCCAGGTACACCGACGAGAGCCCGAGACCGAACAAGCACGCCCACTGCACGGCGCCGGGCGTGTACTCGTCATGCGTGGTCCACCACAGCCACAGCGTCGCCGGAAACGTGACCGGGAGGGCGAGGACCACGACCCACGAGATCACCTGCCAGCCGGGCATGGCCTTCGTGACCCGGGCACCCAGCACATAGCAGGACGACGAGAAGAGCACCGCACCCACGACGAGCAGGTCGGCGACCAGGTCGCCACCCTCGGCGCCTCCCCGCGAGAGCGCGAACACGACCAGCGCGGTCGTCCCGCTCGAGGCCGCGATCCAGAACTGGCGTGACACCCGCTCCCCGGTGCTCAGCACCGCGATCAGCGCCGTCGTCAGCGGCATGAAGGCCGCGATCACCGCCGCGTGCGCCGACGTGGTGCGCTGCAACGCCAACGCGAGCAGGATCGGCCACCCGAACACCGCGCCGATCATGGTGTAGGTCAACGGCCTGAGGTGCTCGCGGGCGGGCCACGGCACGCGGCGTACGAGCAGCAGTCCGGTGGCGACGACGCCGGCGATGAGTGCGCGTCCGGTCGCCGTGAGGTACGGGTCGAACCCCTGCAGTGCGACCTTCGTCATCGGCAGCGAGAACGAGAACAACAGCACCCCGAGGAACGCCCACGCGAGCCCGCGCCGTTCGACCGACCAGGGAGCACGCGGTGATGTCGTCGACCCGATGCTCACCATTCCGGCACCGTACCCGTGCCGGTGCCGGGCTGCGCCCGGTCAGACGGTCGGCGCAGGTTCGGCAGCAGCGTCGAGCTCGTCGTGGACCCAGCGGGTCACCTTGTGCTCGGCGACGAAGGACAGGAAGGGGATGGTGCCGGCGACGACCACGAACAGGATGCGCGGGAGCGACCAGCGCATCCGGAAGCACAGGTCGAACGAGAGGAGCACGTAGATCATGTAGAGCCAGCCGTGCCCGATCGCGACGATCGCGGTCGAGTCGATCACCTGGAAGACGTACTTGAGCAGCATCGCGGCGGTGAGCAGCAGCAGCATGACGCCGACGACATACGCCATCACGCGATAGCGCTTGAGGGCACCGAGGATGACGGGCTTCGGAGCGGGAGGCATGCCCGTCAGTAGACCTCACGCACTGGCGCGGACTGGTCGGCGGGGGGTGCGGTCGTGACCCCGCCCACGTCATAGCGCAGCATGCGCACCCAGAAGAAGACGACGAACGCTGCGAAGAGCACCCACTGCACGGCGTACGTCGCGTTCTGCAACCGGATCGACGACGCGCCGGCAGCGGCGATCGGAGCGACGACGGGACCGAGACCGACGACGGACGGGTCCTGTGACTCGAGCGCGATCCAGCCACCGGTCACGGAGTCGGCAGGCGCGAACGCGGATGCGGTGAGCCGATCGACCTGACCCGCGGGCAGTGTGGACGACGTGCCCGGATCTCCCTCGTAGGGCTGCGCGATACCGACGACGCGCACCTTGCCCGTCGGCGCTGCCGGCACGGCGGCGCCGGACGCGACCGTTCCCCGCGCGACCGGGATCGCCGGACCTGACTCGGGGCGCAGCGGGGTGACGACCCAGAACGCATTCGGTCCGAGCGCGACGAGCACCTGGCGGTCCGCGTCGTAGACCCCGGTGACCTCGACGCGGGCGCCGTACGCCGAGTCCGCCAGCAGCTCTCCGCCGACGAGCACGCTCGCCGCCGGGACTGGTGCCTGCTGCTCCTGGTCGCGCTGCGCGCGCTCCCACTGCCAGGCCGACAGCGCACCGAAGGCGACGATCACGAGGAGCGCGGCAGCCGTGATCCCGAGCCATCGCGCGGTTCTGAGCGTTCGCAGCACGACACCACGGTAACCGCCGGCGTACGACGTCGCGGACTGCGGACCCGATCCGGCGACGGCATCGGCCGACCGCCGCTCACCCCGCGGCCCCGCTGCTCCGGCCCGGTGTTGTCCGACACTGCAGGACCACGGACCCGATACTGCGACTCGCGACGGCGTGCGCCCGGGCATGCTGGGGGGGTGCCCGGAGACCTGCGCGTCCGCGGCTCGGTCGTCATCCCGGAGGCCGAGCTCTCGTGGCGTTTCTCGCGGTCGTCGGGGCCGGGCGGGCAGGGCGTGAACACGACCGACTCCCGGGTGGAGCTCAGCTTCGACGTCGCCGGCTCGCGCGCACTCGGCCCGGTGCTCAAGGCGCGCGCGCTGGCGCGACTCGCCGACCGCCTCGACGCCGACGGCACCGTGACGGTGAGCGCCTCCGAGCAGCGCAGCCAGTGGCAGAACCGGCTCTCGGCCGAGCAGAAGCTCCTCGACCTGCTCGCAGCAGCACTCGCCCCGCCGCCGCGCCCACGCGTCGCCACCCGCCCGAGCGCACGCTCACGGGCGCGCCGCACCGACGACAAGAAGCGCCGCGGCCGGCTCAAGGAGCTCCGCCGCCCCGACCCCGACTAACCCGCCGCCTGCATGCGATGAAGGGTCCCTAGGTTCGATGGGATCGAACCCGTCCCACCTTCATCCAGGGCGGGTTCATCCGGGGGGCGGGGCGTCCTCGTCGAAGTCGATGCGCTTGAGCTGCTTGTTCATGCTCTTCCAGATCACGAAGACCGCGATCGCGAGGAACACGAGCGCCGCGAACCCCAGCACGCCCGGCGTCACGCGCGTCGGGTCGATCAGCACCGGCGTCGGCGGCCGGGTCGGGGTCGGGGTCGGGGTCGCTGCGACCAGGAGGGCGGCAGACACGGCGGAAAGAGCCACGGGGGTTCCTCGGGTCAGGCGGGGACGGACTCGGCGGCGGCCGACTCCGACGGGATGCGGACGCCGGCGAACAGGTCGTCCTCGAACTCGCCGACCCGCGCGTCGGGCACGAGGGAGCGAGCCAGCTGGTAGTCCTCGGTCGGCCAGACCCGCCGCTGCCCCTCGAGCGAGACCTGGAACCAGCGGCCGTCTGGATCGACCTGCGTCGCGTGCGCCTTGAGCGCGTCGTCGCGAGCCTCGAACCAGTCGGCGCACTCCACCATGGTGGTGAGCCTCGCGGCGTCCTCCGGCTTGTCGACCCACGTCGCGAGCCAGTCACCGAACGGCGACTCGACGCCTTCGGCCAGGCAGGCCTCGTGCAGCGCGACGAGCCGAGCCTTGTGGAAAGTCAGGTGGTAGTAGAGCTTCGACGGCTGCCACGCCGCCCCCACCCCGGGGAACTGCTCGGGATCACCCGCCGCCTCGAACGCCCGCATCGACACCTCGTGCGTCCGGATGTGGTCCGGGTGCGGATAGCCGCCGTTCTCGTCGTACGTCGTCATCACGTGCGGACGGAACTCGCGGACGAGACGCACCAGCGGTTCCGTCGCCTCCTCGAGCGGCGCCAGCGCGAAGCAGCCTTCGGGCAGCGGCGGCGTGACCCCGTCCTCGTCGGCCTCGGGGAGGCCGGAGTCGACGAAGCCGAGCCAGGTCTGGCGCACGGCGAGGATCTCCGCGGCGCGGGCCATCTCCGCCCGGCGGACCGCACTGAGGTCGGCGAGCACTGCCGCGTCGCCGACCAGCGCCGGGTTGAGCACGTCGCCGCGCTCTCCGCCGGTGCAGGTGACGACGAGGACCTCGACGCCCTCGGCGGAGTAGCGCGCCATCGAGGCCGCGCCCTTGCTCGACTCGTCGTCGGGGTGGGCGTGCACGGCCATGAGCCGCAGCGGTTCGCCCGGGAGGGGCAGGCCGGCGGCGAAGGGCGTGGGCAGGGTCACGGTCGACTCCAGGTCGGGGTGAGAGACTCTCAAGTGTCCCAGACCGGCGCAGCGACCCGCGCGCGGCCCGTGCGCTCGGAGGTGAGATGACCCAGCAGGACCTGAGCCCGGAGATGGTGGCGCGCTACGGCGTACGCCCCACCTCCCGGCTCGCCGTCGCGGCGGTGGCCGTCCTGGCCGTCACCTTCACCTCCTTCGTGGCGATCGTCGGGGTGCGCCTGGCGACCCCTCCGGTGCAGGTCAAGCTGCTCACCTTCCAGGTGATCGACGACGCGCGCACCGACGTCACCTTCGAGGTACGCCGCGACTCCCTCACCGACACGGTCTGCGTGATCCGCGCGCAAGAGCCGCAGCACACCGACGTCGGCTACGCGACCGTGACCATCACCCGCGGCCGGGAGTACGTGCAACCGACGTACTCGCTGGTGACCCGCGCCCGCGCGACGACCATCGAGGTGCTCGGCTGCGCCCCGACCGAGGCTCCCCCGGTCGACCCGCCGCAGTTCCCGCCGGGCACGACCAACCCGACTCAGCTCATGACGGTCGACGGCTCCTAGGCGCCTGCGCAGCGCACCCGCACGTACGCTGGACCCCGCACCGGATCCGTCCCGTTTCCGGTCCCGACCTCGCAGCGAAGAAGGCATCGATCGCCATGGCCGACGCGACCGCTCCCGAGACCTGGCTCACCCAGGAGGCTTTCACCCGGCTCCAGGAGGAGCTCGCCGAACGCTCGGGGCCCCGCCGCGCCGTCATCGTGAAGCGGATCGAGGCTGCGCGCGAGGAGGGTGATCTCAAGGAGAACGGCGGCTACCACGCGGCCAAGGAGGAGCAGGGCAAGAACGAGGCGCGGGTCAAGGTGCTGCGCCACCTGCTCGAGATCGCGAAGATCGGCGCGCCCGAGACGACCGACGGCATCGTCGCGCAGGGCCAGGTCGTGACCGTGCGCTTCCCCGCCTTCGACGAGACCGAGACGTTCCTCCTCGGCAGCCGCGAGGAGGCGGCGACGGCCTCGATCGACGTCTACTCGCCGACCTCGCCCCTGGGTGGCTCGGTGCTGGGCAAGGCGATCGGCGCCACGGTCGAGTACGAGACCCCCTCGGGCACACGGCTCGAGGTAGAGATCATCAGCGCCGCCCCCTACGCCGGCTGACGCCGACACTGAAGTGTTCTAGGCGGTGGTTCGGCGGTACTTGCGGACTGCTAGCGGGGCGAAGATGGCGATGGCGACCGTGCAGCTGATCAGCGTGTAGGCGATGGGGTTCTGCAACGACCACGCGTCGCTGGGCAGACCTGTCGGGTTGCCGAAGAGCTCACGCGACGCGAGCACCACGGCCGAGACCGGGTTCCACTCCGCGATCGTCTGGATCACCGGCGGCATACCGGTGATCGGCACGAACGCGTTCGACAGGAACGTCAGCGGGAACAGCCAGATCAGCCCCGCGGTGTTGGCCGTCTCCGGGTTCGGCATGTAGAGCCCGACCCACGACCCGATCCACGACACGGTGTAGGCGAAGAGGAGCAGCAACGCATACGCCAGCAACGCGTTGAGGATGCCGTCGTTGATGCTCCACCCGACGACGTACCCGGTGATCGAGAGCACGACCAGCACGAGCACCTGCCGGATCGCGTCGGCGGCCGTGCGGCCGAAGAGCACCGCGGACGCCGTCATCGGCAGCGACCGGAAGCGGTCGATGATCCCCTTGTGCATGTCCTCGGCGAGCCCGACGGTCGAGGCGGCAGCAGCGAACGCCACGGTCTGCCCGAAGATGCCGGGCACGAGGTACTCCCGGTAGGCATCCGAGCCGGAGCCGGGATCCGCACCGGGCACCGGGATCGCGCCGCCGAAGACGTAGGCGAACATGAGCACGAAGATGACCGGCTGCACGAGCGAGAAGAACAACAGCTCGGGCACCCGCAGGGTCTGGATCAGGTTGCGCTTGGTCACGACGAGGCCGTCGTGGACGAGCCACCCGAGCGGCGGACGCGTCATCGTGGGAGCCCCGCCGTGCGGCTGGGGGGTCGAGACGGTCGCCATCTCAGGCTCCCTTCCGGCCGCGTCCGCGACCCGTCGTGGCCGGCTCGGCCGGGGCGTCCTCTGCCGCGTGGCCGGTGAGGGTGAGGAATACGTCGTCGAGCGTCGGACGGCGCAGCGCGAGGTCGTCGATCTTCACTCCCGCGAGGTCGAGCGCGCGCACAGCGTCGACGAGCACGGTCGACCCGCCGGAGACCGGGGCAGTGACGCGACGGGTGTCGGTATCGACGCTGGCCTCGCCGTCGGTGAATCCGCGCAGCGACGCGGCGGCGTCGTCAAGGCTCGACCCCGGCCGTACGACGACTTCGAGCCGGTCACCGCCGACCTCCGTCTTGAGCTCGTCACTGCTCCCCTGCGCGATGACCTTGCCGTGGTCGATGACCACGATCCGTTCGGCGAGCTGGTCGGCCTCCTCGAGGTACTGCGTGGTGAGCAGCACGGTCGTGCCGTCGGCGACGAGGTCAGCGATGACGTCCCACATCTGCAGCCGAGAGCGCGGGTCGAGTCCGGTCGTCGGCTCGTCGAGGAACAGGATCGAGGGCTTGCCGACGAGGCTGGCCGACAGGTCGAGCCGGCGTCGCATGCCGCCGGAGTACGTGCGCACCGGCCGGTCAGCGGCGTCCGTGAGCTGGAACCGCTCGAGCAGCTCGTCGGCCCGTTGCTTCACGTACGCCGAAGGCAGGTGGTACAGCCTCCCCACCATGTCGAGGTTCTCCCGACCGGTGAGGTACTCATCGACTGCGGCGTACTGGCCCGTCAGCCCGATGACACGGCGTACGGCGTCGGGCTTCTTGGCCACGTCGATGCCCGCCACGGTGGCACGGCCACGGTCGGCCCGGAGCAGTGTCGTGAGGATGCGTACGGCCGTGGTCTTGCCCGCGCCGTTGGGTCCGAGCAGACCGTAGACCTGACCCCAGGGCACGACGAGGTCGAGCCCGTCGACCGCCTTCACGTCGCCGAAGTGCTTCACCAGACCTTCGGCGAGGATCGCCTGGTCCGAGGTTGATTCCGTCATGTGTCGAGCCTTCCGTGTCCGGTGCGCCGATGGAGGAGGAAGCGGTTCGCTCTGCGCGCAGCGGGGGACGTTGCGCGCGGTGTCCTCGGGTCAGGAGGTGAGCAGGTCCTGGGCCTCGTCGATGCTGAGCCGGCCGGCAGCGAGGTCGGCGAGGACCTTGTCGCGATCGGCCTTCACCTTCGTGCCTGCCGGGTCCTCGAGCCCGAGCTTGGCGAGCAGGTCAGCGAAGCGCTGACGGGTGGTGGGATAGGAGACGCCGAGATGCTTCTCGAGCTCGCGCATGTTGCCGCGGCTCACGAGGAACACGCGCAGCATCTCGGTCTCCTCGTCGGACAGCCCGCAGAAGGCGCACATCCGGAAAGCCCCGGTGATGCCGGTGCCGCACTCCGGGCAGCCGCAGCCGGTGACGACGAGCACCGACGAGCACACCGGGCAGTCACGCGGAGGGCGATGGCTCGGCAGCGGCAGCGAGGTCGCGGTCATGACGCCACGACGATGGAGGCCGAGCCCATCCGCACCGTGATGCCGAGAGGGTGCGTCCCAGCCCCGGCGACCACGGTCCGGCTGGCGGTGCCGTCGTAGGACGACTCGCCGTCCGAGCCGCTGGCGACCTTGATCGACCCCATCTCGGCGAACGCCGTGACGGTGACGTCGGACCCGCGCTCCAGCCGGAGGTCGAGGCTGCCGAGCTCGCAGGCAAGGTCGCTCGGCCCGGTGATCGTGCCGACGACGGCCGCACTGCCCATCGACATCGTGCCGTGGACACTGCCGACGTGGTCGCGCACCTTCACCGAGGATGCGCTGCCGCCAAGGGTGAGCGACGACCTGATGCCGATGATCTCGACCGCGCAGGCCGAGGCGTCGACGGTCAGCGGGATCGCCGGGTTGACCCGCACGTGCACCTTCTCGCCTCGGCCGGCGGTCCACACCACGTTGGGCACCCAGCCGAGGTACTTCGGCGCGGACTGGGTTCGCCAGCCGTCGGCACCCGGGGCCTCGAGCACCATCGTGGGCCCGTCCTGGCGCAGCGAGTGGGGGCCGTCAGCCAGGACCGTGGCGACCGTGGGGTCGGCCACGACGGTGAGCTTCACGCCCCCTGCTTTGATCATGACCGCCGTGACGCTGCCGGAGGAGGCGGGCGCCGGGGCGGTGGCACGGTCGTGCGTGGGCGCGGTCGGGTCCTCGTCGAGCAGGCGCGCAGCCTCGTCGGGGCCGACCTCACCGGCTGCCACCCGCGCGAGCAGGTCGCGAAGCGGGTCAGTGGCACCGTCCGGGATGACGTTCGGGGTCTGGTCCATGAGGCCGACTGTAAACCTGACTTGCGTATATAGCAAGAAAGGTTTCGGGATTGATCCCGGCTATCCGACGGTGAGGTGGTAGCCGGCCGTAGCGAGCGCGCCCAGCACCTCGTCGCGGTGGGCGAGCCCCCGGGTCTCCACCTGCACCTCGATCTCCACCTCGTTGAGCGAGAGTCGGGGGTCGATCCGGGCGTGCTCGACCTCGACGACGTTCGCATCGGCGGCGGCGAGCGCCGCGAGCAGACCGGCCAGCGACCCTGGGCGGTCGGGCACCCGGACCCGCAAGGTCGTATAGCGACCCCCTGCGGCGAGACCGTGCCGGATCACGCGCAGCAGCAGCAGCGGGTCGACGTTGCCGCCGGAGACCACCACCACGACGGGGGCCTCGAACGACGCCGGGTCGTCGAGGACGGCAGCGAGCCCAGCGGCGCCGGCCGGCTCGACGACGAGCTTGCTGCGCTCGAGCGTGAGCACCAGCGCGCGGGCGATCGCCTCGTCGTCGACGACCCGCACCTCGTCGACGAGCGCGTCGACCAGCGCGAACGGAATGTCGCCCGGGCAGCCGACCGCGATCCCGTCGGCCATGGTCGACATCTGCGCCAGCGCGACCGGGTGGTGCACCGCGAGCGAGCCCGGGTACGCCGCAGCACCCGCAGCCTGCACGCCGACGACACGGACGTCCGGCCGGATCGCCTTGATCGCGACGGCAACCCCCGCGAGGAGCCCACCGCCGCCGGTGCACACGACGACGGTCTTCACGTCGGGTCGTTGCTCGAGGATCTCCAGCCCGACAGTGCCCTGCCCGGCGACGATGTCGACGTGGTCGAAGGGGTGGATCAGGATGGCGCCCGTCTCGGCGGCGAACTCTCGCGCGGCGACGAGCGCGTCGTCGACCGACGAGCCGGTGAACCTGATGTCAGCGCCGTACCCCCGGGTCGCCGAGACCTTGGGCAGGGGGGCGCCGACCGGCATGAAGACCGTCACGGCCACTCCGAGCATCGAGGCGGCGAGCGCCACTCCCTGAGCGTGGTTGCCGGCGCTGGCGGCCACGACGCCGCGGGCCCGCTCGTCGTCGGTGAGCCGGGCGAGCCTGGTGTAGGCGCCGCGGATCTTGAACGACCCGGCCCGCTGGAGGTTCTCGCACTTGAGATCGACAGGACCGCCGACCTTCTCGGCGAGCCACCGCGCCGAACGAAGTGGCGTCACCCGCGAGACGCCGCGCAACAGCTCCCGCGCTGCCTGGATGTCTGCCACCGTCACCGTGTCGACCACCCCCGCAGTGTGTCGGATCCTCCGCCCCCCAGGTGCTCCTTGACCCCCGGATTCTCCCGTTGAATGTGCCGTGGACCGCCTCTACGGAAGCCCGTGGCACATCCAACGCAACCTGGGGCTCAGGGTGACGGGTGGGGCGTGAGGGCGTAGAACGGAGTCATGCGCAGCACCGTGCGGTCCGTCCGCGAGCAGCGGGAGGCCGCGGCCCGAGCAGCAGCCCGGCGTGCGGTGCCTGCCGACGCCCCGGTGCCAGCCCCTTCCGGGCTTGACCGGGTGGCGAGGCCGGACGGACCCTCGGGACTGGGCATCGTTCTGGCGCTGCTCGCGCGACGCGAGAGCCCCAACCGGCTGTTCGAGGCGGCGGCGCGGGCGCACGGGCCCGTCGCTCATCTCCGGATGGCCGGCGACGACGTCTACCTCGTCTCCGACCCCGATCTCGTGACCGAGGTCTTCCTCACCCATGCGCGGGAGGTGATGAAGGGCCGAGGTCTCCAGGCCACCCGACCGCTGCTCGGCAACGGGCTGCTCACCAGCGAGGGCGAGTTCCACCTGCGGCAGCGGCGACTCGCCCAGCCCGGGTTCCACAAGCAGCGGATCGAGGCGTACGCCGCGCAGATGGTGACCGAGGCGCAGCACCGGCAGGCGGGATGGTCGGACGGACAGCGGGTCGACATGGTCGAGGAGATGACGTCGCTGACGTTCGCGATCGTCGGACGCACTCTCTTCGACAGCGACCTCAGCGGCGACGCGAAGACCTTCGGCGACACTCTCGCGGAGCTGATGAGCGGCTTCAGCCAGCTCTCCGCGATCGGCAACGAGCGGATCGTGCGGGCACTGCCGCAGGGGCGCCGCCTGCTCGCCCGCGTCGACGACCTCGACGCGGTGGTGCAGCGCATGATCGACGAGCACCGTGCCGACCTCGCCGCGGGCAAGGAGCGCAACGACCTGCTGTCGTGGATGATCCAGGCGCACGACGACGAGAGCGCGGCGACGTACGGCGAGTCCATGACCGACTCGCAGCTGCGCGACGAGGTCATGACGATGGTGCTCGCCGGCCACGAGACCACCGCGATGGCGTTGTCGTGGGCCTGGTGGCTGCTCTCCACCCATCCCGCGACGATGCAGCGCGTCGTCGCCGAGCTCGACGACGTGCTCGGCACCGGCGACGAGCGGCGTACGCCGACCTTCGACGACATCACGGCGCTGCCCGTGACCCGCTCCGTCGTGGCCGAGACCATCCGGCTCTATCCACCCGCCTGGATCATGGGCCGGCGCACGCTCACCGACCTGCGCATCGGCGGCTGGGACATCCCGTCCGGCTCGATCGTGCTCGGCTCGCCGTGGATCCTGCACCGCGACCCACGCTTCTGGGACCGAGCGACGAGCTTCGTGCCCGAGCGGTGGATCGACGACGAAGGACGCTACGACGAGTCGGCGCCAGGGCAGCCGCGCGGCGCGTGGATCCCCTTCGGCTTCGGCAACCGGCGGTGCATCGGTGAGCAGTTCGCCTGGACCGAGGCTGCGCTGCTCGTGGCGACCATCGCCTCTCGCTGGCGACCCGAGCTCGTGCCGGGGTCGCCCGTCGACACCGCAGCCGGCATCACGCTGCGTCCGCGCCACGGCCTCCCGATGACCCTGCACCGCCGCTGACGCGAACCGTGAGCCGATGCGCTCCGCCTCGGTCGTGATCCGCCCGAGCGTCGAGCGCGTCGTCGTCGCGGTGGCGTGACCGGGTTCGCCGGACTCGGCCACCTGCCCTAGGGTACTTGCGTGGTGCAAGCAATCAGTCGTCGGTCGGCCGACGCGACGGTCGAGAACCGTGCCGTCGTCGACGCGCTGTACGACGTGGCAGTGGCCGCGCGTCAGCTCTCGCGTCGCGACCCGGTCGACACCGCCGGCGTACGCCTGCTCTGGCATCTCGCCGAATCCGGGCCGTGCCGGCCCTCCGACCTCGCCGAGCTCGCCCAGCTCGATCTCTCGACCGTCAGCCGACACGTGCGCGACCTCGGCGACGCCGGCTTGCTCACCCGCTCTACCGACCCTCGCGACGGTCGAGCGGTCGTGCTCGACCTCACCCCCGACGGCCGTGAGGTGCTCGACGAGTCGATCGGCAACAGGGTCGCAGCCGTGGCACCGGTGCTCGACTCCTGGCACCCCGACGACCGTGCGCACCTCGTGCGCCTGCTCCGCGCGCTCGCCGACGACCTCGGCACGGCGACCAACCTCCCGACCCGGCCGACCGACATCGAGGACCGCACATGACCGCCGACGCCACTGCTCCCACCGACACACTGCTCACCGGACGACGACTGACCCTCGTCCTGGGCGCGCTGATGATGACGACGTTCCTCTCAGCGCTCGACCAGACGATCGTCGCCACGGCGCTCCCCACCATGGTCGGCGAGCTCGGCGGGCTCACCCAGCTCGCGTGGGTCGTCACGGCCTACCTGCTCGCGGCGACCGCGACCACGCCGCTGTGGGGCAAGTTCTCCGACCTCTACGGCCGCAAGCGCGTGCTGCAGATCGCCGTCGTCGTCTTCCTCGTCGGGTCGATGCTGGCGGGCGCGTCGCAGACGATGGAGCAGCTGATCGGCTTCCGCGCGATCCAGGGCGTCGGCGGGGGCGGGCTCATGGTCCTGTCGATGGCGGTGATCGCCGACATCATCCCGCCGTCGGAGCGCGGCAAGTACCAGGGGCTCTTCGGCGCGGTGTTCGGGGTCGCGTCGGTCCTCGGTCCGTTGGTGGGCGGCTTCTTCGTCGAGAACTCCACCTGGCGCTGGATCTTCTACATCAACATCCCGCTGGGCATCGCCGTGCTCGTCGTGCTCGGTGTCGTGCTGCAGCTGCCGGTGCGCCGCTCGGAGCACTCCATCGACTTCCTCGGTGCCGCCCTCGTCGTCGGCGCGGTGATCTCACTCCTGCTGGCGCTGCAGTGGGGTGGCCGCGAGTACCCGTGGGGTTCCCCGACGATCGTCGGGCTCTTCCTCGCCGCACTCGTCATGGGGGTGCTCTTCGTGTGGCAGGAGAGGCGCCACCCTGAACCGATCGTGCCCATGTCGCTGTTCAGCAACCCGGTGTTCCGGATCGCCGCGGTGATCGGCTTCCTCATCGGTGTCGCGATGTTCGGCGCCATCGTCTACCTCCCGGTCTACCTCCAGGTCGCGCGCGGCACCGCCCCCACGCAGGCCGGCCTCCAGCTGCTGCCGCTCATGCTCGGGTTGCTCGTCACGTCCATCGCGTCGGGCCGGATCATCACCCGCATCGGCCGCTACCGGATGTTCCCCATCGCCGGCACGCTCACCGCCGCGCTCGGGATGTGGCTGCTGTCCAGCGTCGCGCTCGACTCGCCCTACTGGCAGATCGCGCTCGGCATGCTCGTGCTCGGCCTCGGGCTCGGCATGGTGATGCAGGTCCTCGTGCTCGCCGTGCAGAACGCCGTGTCGCCGCGCGAGATCGGCACCGCCACCTCATCGGCCACGTTCTTCCGCCAGATGGGCGGCTCCTTCGGTACGGCGATCTTCGGCGCCCTCATGACCGCGCGCCTGACCACCGAGCTCGTCGGCGCCGTGCCTCCCGGCGTCGACATCGACCCGTCGAAGCTCACCGGGTCGCCGGCCTTCATCGCCGCGCTGCCGGACGAGGTCCGCATCGCCGTGCAGGAGGCCTTCGTGGTCGCTCTCAGCGGCGTCTTCCGCTGGGCCATCCCGGTGTGCCTCGTCGCCTTCGTGTTCGCGCTGTTCCTGCCGGAGCAGAAGCTGCGCACCCGCGAGGACATGGTGCGGGCGATGCAGTCCGACCAGACCCCCGCCGACGCAGCGGCCGAGGTCGAGACCAGGTCCGTCGTCTGAACGAGCACTGCCGAACCGAGCCTGGTCTGCCGACCGGTCAGGAGCTCTCGGACCAGTCGGTCTCCCAGTAGCGGGAGTACGACGCCCGGCCGTCGAGGACGAGTGCGGCTGCGCCGGAGAGACCCGCGAGGGCACCGAGCTCCGCCGGCACGATCCGGCACCGGCGGACGAAGTCCATGCCGGCGTGCTCGGCGAACGCCGCACGCAACGGCCCGAAGAAGACGTCGCCCGCCTGGGCGATGCCGCCGCCGACGGCGACGACGTCGAGGTCGAGCAGCGCCGCCGCCGACGCGATCCCGATGCCGACAGCCCGGCCGGCCCGAGCGAAGGCTGCGACGCACGCGGCATCTCCCGCCCCGGCCCCCGCCGCCACGGCGATGCCGGTCTGCGGCCCGGTCCAGCCCCGCGCCACGGCGTACGCCGCGATCGCGGGCCCGCGCGCGATGGCCTCGACACAACCGCGTCCGCCACAGGGGCACTCCGGTCCACCGGGCTCGGCGACGACGTGCCCGATGTGGCCGGCGTTCCCCGTGCCGCCGTCGATGCGGTGACCGGCGAGGACCAGGCCGCCCCCGACGCCGGTGGACACCACCATCCCGAGCACGTACTGATGCCCGCGGCCTGCGCCCCAGCGGTGCTCGGCCAGAGCGACGCAGACGGCGTCGTTGTGGATCGCGACCGGGAGGCCGATGCCGTAGCGGTCACGCATCCGGTCGAGCAGGGGGAAGCCGCGCCACGCAGGGATGTTGACCGGCGAGACCTGCCCCTGCGGCCAGGTCATCGGTCCACCGCACCCGATGCCCACCCCGCCGAAGGGCACGTCGCCGCGCTCGGCGAGCAAGCCGTCGACGAGGCCGACCACGGACGACCACAGCACGCCCGCATCACCGGTCACCGGTGTGGGTATCACCTCGTGGACGATCACAGATCCGTCGGGCGCGACAAGGCCGGCGGCGATCTTCGTGCCGCCGATGTCGAGGGCAAGGACCGGTGTCTGCATGTCAACGCAAATCTGACCACAGGGCGGAGGCCGCGGCCACCCCACCCGGCGAAGTTCTCACCCTGCCAGCTCCCGCGGGTCAGGCGCCGAACGCCAGCACGGTGGCGGTGACTCCGTGCACGTGGTTGCGCCCACCCACCGGGCCGACCTCTCCCGAGGCGAAAAAGCCGCCCACGCTCTCGATGCCGAGCCCGCCGCGCACGGCAGCGACGTCGTGGTCCGGCGTCGAGAACATGGCCCGACCGCGGCTGCTGCCGGAGAAGAGCAGCGCACCCGCAAGCCCCTCGAGCCCCATGCCCGTGCGGAACGCTGCGAGCACCTGCGCGAGGTCCTCGTCGGCGGCACCGGCGTCGCGGAGCAGGAACTGCACGGTGGAGCCCACCGCGAGGTCGGTGCTGATGCTGATCGACCCGGACACGTGGTCGGCGCCGGTGATGCCGCGCACGAGGAAGTCGCCCTGCGCGTGGACGTCGGCGTACTCGTCCAGCACGATGCCGAGCTGCAGCCCGCGTAGCGCGAGCGGCTGCTCGTGCCCGGGAAGGGATGACACCGCGGCCTTCGCCTGAGCGAGTGCGGGGCGTCCGGCGAGCTCGAGGATGCGTTCGCCCACCGAAGCCGTCACCGTCATCGGCAACCCGATCGGGCGACAGCCCTGAGAGACGAGCGGATGGACGGCCACGTTGCCGCCGAGCACCACGCCGACCGCTCCTCGCCCGTGCACGCGACCGTCGACGAGCAGGCGGGTGTCACCTGCGGTCGCCGATCCGCTCGCCAGGCCGCCGACGATCGGCAACCCCCGCAAGGCCTCGTGCGAGTGACCGACGAACCCGTCGATCGGGAACGACCACGGGTCGGCGAGCAGCACCCCGACGACATCGTCGTCGCGCCGGTCGGGCATCCCGAGGACTGCGACGGTGTCCGACGTACGCAGCACTTCGAGGTGGAAGGCGCGGATGCGCACCGACGGGATGCTGGCCACCCAGACGCTGACGCCCGTGCTGCCCTCGACCCCATGACCGGCCGCGATGAGTCCCTGCGCGGTGCAGCCCAGGATCGTCCGCGCCCCGATCCGCGTCGCCGCGTGGGTCAGCGCCGCGCTCGCCTCGTCGGGCCTGCCGCCGGAGACGAAGACGCAGGCGAGGTCGGGGACGGCGCCGCCGAGCGGGGCGAGGGCCGAGGCCACGGCCTGGTCGACGGCCGTCGTGAGGTCGTCACCGAGCGCGAGCCCGTCGCCGATCCGAGTCCTGCCCAGCATGCGTCCAGTGTCCCGCGCTGCGCCCGTGCCAGACAGTCACCGCCTCTGACCCGTCCGGGTGATGCGCCGACCGGCGTGTGCGCGGACAGTGACCGGCGTACGACACCACGAACAGGGAGTGCGGTCGGCGTGCCGCGGACGTACCGTCGTGAGGTGACCGATCACCGTGCCCCCGATGCCCCCGCCGACCTGCCGCGCACCATCGGAGCGCTGCGCGCGTCAGGGCACGAGCACCGCACGGTCAAGGACGAGCTGCGCGACAACCTGCTGGTGCTGCTGCGCGCGGGCGAGGACCCGTTCCCGGGCGTCGTCGGCATCGAGGACACCGTGCGCCCGCAGCTCGAGCGCGCCCTGCTCGCCGGCCACGACCTCGTGCTGCTCGGCGAGCGCGGGCAGGGCAAGACCCGGCTGCTGCGCACCCTGGTCGGCCTGCTCGACGAGTGGACGCCGCAGATCGAGGGCAGCGAGCTGCACGAGCACCCGTACGACCCGGTGAGCGTGTGGGCGAGGAGGGTCGTCGCCGAGCACGGTGACGCGACACCGGTCGGCTGGCTGCACCGCAGTGAGCGGTACGGCGAGAAGCTCGCCACCCCCGACACGAGCGTTGGCGACCTCATCGGTGACGTCGACCCTGTGAAGGTCGCGGAGGGGCGCACGCTGGGCGACCCGGAGACGATCCACTACGGGCTCGTCCCGCGCACCAACCGGGGGATCTTCGCGATCAACGAGCTGCCTGACCTCGCCGAGCGGATCCAGGTCTCGCTGCTCAACGTGCTCGAGGAGCGCGACATCCAGGTGCGCGGGTACGCACTGCGGCTCCCGCTCGACCTGCTGCTCGTCGCGAGCGCCAACCCCGAGGACTACACCAACCGCGGCCGCATCATCACCCCGCTCAAGGACCGCTTCGGTGCCGAGATCCGCACGCACTACCCGCTGCGGCTCTCCGACGAGATCGCGCTCGTCCGTCAGGAGGCCGACCTCCGCGCGCTGGTCCCGACCCATCTGATCGAGGTTGTCGCACGCTTCACGCGACTGGTCCGCGAGTCACCCGCGGTCGACGCGCGATCCGGTGTCTCTGCCCGGTTCGCGGTCGCCGCGGCCGAGTCGCTCGCGGCCGGTGCGCTCCGGCGGGCTGCCATCACCGGCGAGAGCGCGGCCGTCGCGCGGGTCGGCGACCTGCCCGCCGTGGTGCCGACGCTGCGCGGCAAGGTCGAGTTCGAGGTGAGCGAGGAGGGACGCGAGGAGGAGGTGCTCGCACACCTGCTCAAGCGCGCCGTGGCCGAGACCTTCCGGACCCGGCTCGGCGGCGTGGACCTCGCGACCCTCATCGCCCGGTTCGACGAGGGAGCGACCGTCGAGGTCGGCGACCTCGTCACCAGCGAGGAGGTGCTGCGTCGGGTCGGGCCGATGGACGGGCTCGGGCGCATCGTCGCCGGCCTCGAGGGCGATGACGGAGCCGGCGAGTCCCCCGGCGTCGTGGCCGCGTGCCTCGAGACGGCACTCGAAGGCCTCTACCTCACCCGACGCATCTCCAAGGACGACGTCCCCGGAGGCGGACGCGCTGTGTACGGCGGAGCGTGATGAGCGGCGGCTACCGCTACGGCGCGTACGACGAGGGCCCGGATCCGCTCGCTGCGCCGTACGACGCTGGACGCGCGGTCGACGAGCTCGGCGAGCGGGTGCTCGACGGCTCGGGGGTCCGCGACGCGATCCGCGACCTCATGGCGCGCGGCGCCGACGGCCTGCGCGGGCTCGACGACCTCATGCGCCGCGTCCAGCAGCGACGCCGTTCGCTCGAGCGTTCCGGACGGATCGACGGCACGCTCGAGAAGGCGCGCGAGCTGCTCGACCGCGCGATCGACGCGGAGCAGCAGGCGCTGTTCCCGGACCCGTCCGACGACGCGCGCTTCCGCGAGGCGCAGCTCGACAACCTCCCGCCACAGACCTCGCGCGCGGTCCGGGAGCTCAGTGACTACGACTGGCGCTCTCCCGAGGCGCGGGCGGCGTACGACGAGCTCAAGGACATGCTGCAGCGCGAGGTGCTCGACCAGCAGTTCCGCGGGATGAAGCAGGCGTTGCAGAGCCCCGCCGACTCCGAGTCGCGGCAGGCACTCAAGGACATGATGGCCGACCTCAACACGCTGCTCGAGAAGCACGGCCGCGGTGAGGACACCGAGCAGGACTTCGCCGACTTCATGGAGCGTCATGGCGAGCTCTTCCCCGACAACCCCGAGTCGCTCGAGCAGCTGCTCGACAGCCTCGCGCGCCAGGCCGCCGCGATGCAGCGCATGCTCGAGTCGATGTCGCCGGAGCAGCGCGAGGAGCTCTCCGACCTGATGGCGCAGGCGCTCGGCGACCTCGACCTCGCCGCGGAGATGGGACGCCTCGGCGACAACCTCCGATCGCTGCGGCCCGACCTGGCGTGGAGCGGACGTCAGCGGCTGCGCGGCGACGAGCCGCTCGGGCTCGGTGACGCCACCGAGGCGCTCGCGGATCTCGCCGACCTCGACTCGCTCTCCGACGCGCTCTCCCAGGACTACCCCGGTGCGACCCTCGAGGACGTCGACGAGGAGGCCGTCGCCCGCGCACTGGGACGACAGGCGGTCGACGACCTCCGGGCGCTGCGGCAGGTCGAGCGCGAGCTCGAGCGGCAGGGCTACCTCACCCGCAAGGGCGGCGAGATCGAGCTCACCGCCAAGGCGATCCGCCGGATCGGGCAGACCGCGCTGCGTCGCGTCTTCGCCTCGCTCGAGACGGGTCACCGCGGTGACCACGACGTACGCGATGCCGGTGCCGCGGGCGAGCTCACCGGCACCACCCGCGAGTGGCGCTTCGGCGACGAGCAGCCACTCGACGTCGTGAAGACCGTGTCCAACGCCGTACGCCGGCGCATGGTCGACCGCGACAGCCCGCTGCTGCGCCCCGAGGACTTCGAGATCCGCGAGACCGAGCGACGCACCCGAGCAGCGGTCGCGCTGCTCGTCGACCAGTCGTTCTCCATGGTCATGAACGACACCTGGCGCACGGCGAAGACAACTGCGATGGCGCTGCACTCGCTCGCGACCACGCAGTTCCCGCTCGACGCGGTCGAGATCATCGCGTTCGCGAACCTCGCGCGGCGGATCAAGCCGCACGAGCTCCCCGACCTTGACGCCAACGACATCCAGGGCACCAACCTGCAGCACGCACTGATGCTCGCCGGGCGTTTCCTCGACAAGCACCCCGACGCCGAGCCGGTCGTGCTCGTGATCACCGACGGCGAACCCACCGCGCACCTCGACCGCGACGGGGAGTGGTGGTTCGCCTGGCCACCCGCCCCGGACACGATCGAGCTCACCCTCGCCGAGGTCGACAAGATGACCCGGCGCGGCGTGCCGCTGTCGTTCTTCCGTCTCGGTGACGACCCCCGGCTCGCGCGCTTCCTCGACGACATCGCGCGACGCAACGGTGGCCGGGTGCTCGCTCCCGAAGGCGACCGCCTGGGCGACTACGTCGTCAGCGACTACCTGCGCAGTCGCAGCGGTCGCCGGCGTTCGGCCTGACCCCCGGCCCTACGGGAGTCAGCAGCACCCCGCCGGGGCTGAGAGGATGACCCGGTGAACCCGGTGACCGCGTCGTGAGCGTCGAGGACCCCGACACAGCCTCACCCGGGAATCCCGCCCAGCCGGCCGCGCGCCGGACGCTGAAGCACCGCCTGCGCAACCTCCCGTGGTTCGAGGGGCTGCCGCGCGAGGTCGCGGTGCTGAGCATCGTCGCGTTCTGCGTCGCGCTCGGCTTCGGGATCGTCGCGCCCGCGCTTCCCGTCTTCGCCAAGTCCTTCGACGTCAGCGCGACGCAGGCGTCCGCGGTCATCAGTGTCTTCGCCCTCGCCCGGCTCCTGGGTGCGGTGCCGGCCGGGTGGATGGTCGACCGTCTCGGCGAGCGCATCACGCTCGCGACCGGGCTCGCGATCGTCTCGGTGTCGTCGGCGCTGGCGGGGCTGTCGACCACCTACGAGCAGCTCCTCGCGTTGCGGGGGGTCGGCGGCTTCGGCTCCGCGATGTTCACGGTCTCGTCGATGGCGCTGCTGCTGCGCGTCGCCGCCCCCGAGCAGCGGGGCCGAGCGGCAGGCGCGTTCCAGGGCGGCTTCCTGCTCGGCGGCGTGGCCGGCCCGGCGGTCGGAGGCATCGTCACCGGCATCTCGATCCGGCTGCCGTTCTTCGTGTACGCCGGAACGCTCGCCATCGCGGTCGTCGTCGTCATCACGATGCTCGCCCACACGCACCTGCGCGACAAGGACGCAGCCCTGTCCACCGCTGCCGACCCGGACGGCGACGACAGCGGCGCGGCAGCCCTGCTCAAGGCCCTCCGCGAGCGCGCCTACGTCACCGCCCTCGTGGTCAACCTCGGCAACGGATTCACGGCGTTCGGCCTGCGCTCGGCACTCGTGCCGCTGTTCGTCGTCTACTCCCTCGGCCTCAACGCCGGCTGGGCCGGCTACGGACTGCTGGCCGCGGCACTGGTCCAGGCGTTCCTGCTGCTGCCCGCCGGTCGGATGGCCGACACCCGCGGCCGCAAGCCCGCGCTCATGATCGGTACGGCAGCCACGACGGTCGGGTTCGTCGTGCTCGGGTTCACAGGGAGCATCCCGGTCTTCCTGGTCGCGATGGGCATCCTCGGCGCGGGCTCCGCCTTCCTGGGCTCCGCACCTGCCGCGGTCGTCGGCGACATCACCGGCGGACGCCGCAGCGGCCCGATCGTCGCCGCGTACCAGATGACCAGCGACGTCGGTGCGATCATCGGGCCGCTCGTAGCAGGCGTGATCGTCGACCGCACCGGCTCCTACGAGGCCGGCTTCCTCATCGGCGCGGGAGTCGTCGCGGTGGCCTTCGTGCTCGCCTCGACCATGCCGGAAACCCTGCGACGCGCGACCGCCGCGACAGGGCAGACTTCAGCCTCATGAGCGGCACACAGCGCGAGTTCGACGCCAACCTCGACTACTGGGAGAAGGCCGCCGCGACCCACGGCACCACCGAGACCGACCTGCACTACCACTTCGACAAGGTGGTGGCCGGTGGCTCGCTGATGACGAAGCTCGAGGAGGCAGCGGTCGCGGCGGCGACCGGAGCGACGATCGAGGACCCGCTGGCCGGCGTACGCGGGCTCGACGTGCTCTACCTGCAGAGCCATCTCGGCGCCGACGGCGTGGTCATGGCCCGCGCCGGTGCTCGGGTGACCTGCGCCGACTTCTCCGCGACGGCGCTGCGTCGGGCGAGCGAGCTCGCCGCGTCGGTCGGTGTCGAGATCGAGACGGTCGAGACCGACTCGCGAGCGCTCCCCGAGTCCCTGCACGGCCGGTTCGACCTCGTCTACGTCACGGTCGGGGCGATCTGCTGGATCGACGACCTCGCGCTCTGGATGCGCCAGGTGGCGCTCGCCCTGCGGCCCGGCGGGCGGTTGGTGCTCGTCGAGATCCACCCGCTCTACCAGATGATCGACAAGCGCCTCCCCGAGCTCGTCGTCGACTTCCCCTACGGCGGCGGCGTCGGCCTGTCCTACACGAGCACCGGCACCTACGCCGATCCTGCGTCGACCATCGAGTCGATGACGACGTGCTACGCGCACGCGATCGGCGACATCGTCACCACGGCGATCGCGGCCGGGCTGCACATCGACGTGCTCGAGGAGCACACGGCCATCGAGATCAACCCGCGCGGCGACGACGTGCTGCAGCAGGGCGAGGACGGCCTCTACCGCCTCGTCATCGGGCAGCCCAACGCCGCAGGCGCCGGGCCCGAGGCCATGCCGGTCTACCTCACGCTGCTGGCGACCAGGTCCTGAACGGCACGACGATGGCGCGCCCGCTCGAGGAGATCGTCGATCCGGGCTGGGCTGTGGCCCTCGCACCCGTGGCCGACGACATCGCCCGGATGGGCGACTTCCTGCGCGCAGAGGTTCTCGCCGGTCGCGGCTACCTCCCCGCGGGCGAGCACGTGCTGCGCGCGTTCACCCGGCCGTTCGACGACGTACGGGTGCTCGTCGTCGGGCAGGACCCCTACCCGACGCCGGGGCACCCGATCGGGCTGTCGTTCTCCGTCGACGCGCACGTGCGGCCCGTCCCGCGCAGCCTCGCGAACATCTACCGCGAGCTCGTCGACGACCTCGGCATCCCGATGCCGTCGACCGGCGACCTGTCCCCTTGGGCCGACCGCGGCGTGCTGTTGCTCAACCGCGTGCTCACCGTGACGCCGGGTCGGCCTGCCTCGCACCGGGGCAAGGGCTGGGAAGCGGTGACGGAGCAAGCGATCCGAGCCCTTGTCGCGCGGGACCGCCCCCTCGTCGCGGTCTTGTGGGGCCGCGACGCGCAGAGCCTCGCGCCGATGCTGGGTGCGACCGACGTCGTGGCGAGCGCGCACCCGAGCCCGCTGTCGGCATCCGGTGGCTTCTTCGGCTCGAAGCCGTTCAGCCGGGTCAACGACCTGCTCGCGCGCGCCGGGTCACCACCGATCGACTGGACCCTGCCCGACCTCGGCTGAGCGAGTGTGTCGCCATCCAGGAG
>JANMMN010000092.1:0-7924 GCA_031373405.1 Actinomycetes bacterium | reverse complement strand
CCGGTGACGACGACGCCGGTGAGGCGGCCCTGGGCCACGGTCACCACCACGGGAGCAGACGGCGCGACGGAGGTCGCGCTGGGAGCCGGGGTCACGGTGATCGTGGCGGAGGAGGCCGCACCGATCGATCCGGCGCGGATCCCCAGCTGGCCGAACGAGCAGCCACTGAGGGCCAGGGAAGCCCCGAGCACCAGTCCCACCGGGGCGAGGAGGCGGCGACGCGGCACGCGCTCCCCCTCAGGTGTGGGCAGCCCCCGCTGGGGCTGACCTGAGAAGTGTCGGCAGATCCGTCACCCGAGTCCAGGGAACCCCGGTGACGGATGGGTGAAGATCTCGCCCGTTCGGCTCTCGGCAGGCGATGGGTGTGCTCGTCGCGGGCGCTCAGGCGTCGGCGAACGGGCCGCGGTAGTACTCGAAGACGAGTCCGACGAGGGAGAGCATCAGCAGCCCGACGCCGAGCAGGGCGAGCCAGAAGGCGAAGATCAGTCCGAGGCACACGACCATGGCGCTCGCGGCAACGACGATCGGCCACCACGAGTGCGGGCTGAAGAACCCGTAGTCGGGCTCGGCATCCTCGACGTCGGCGTGGGGATCGTCCTCGGGCCGGATGCCGACGCGTCGCGAGGTGAACAGCACGTAGAACCCGATGAGGAAGGCGAGACCACCGGTGAGCGCCAGGGCGGTGGCGCCGACGACCTCTCCGGTCATGAACCAGTAGACGGAGGCGACGACGCCGTAGAAGGCGGCTCCGCCGGCGAACAGGAGGCCCTCGGCCCTCACGAGTCGACGCCCTTCGACGAACCGACCAGACCATCGAGCACCGCGGTGCGCTTCTGGGTGGCGAGGTCGACCAGGTGGGGGTGGTTGAGGTCGAACGCCGGGCGCTCGGACCGGATCGGCGGCAACGAGACGAAGTTGTGCCGTGGCGGCGGGCACGAGGTGGCCCACTCCAACGAGCAGCCCCAGCCCCATGGGTCGTCGACGGTGACCAGCGGTGCGGTCTTGTAGGTCTTGTAGACGTTCCAGAAGAACGGCAGCGTCGAGGACGCGAGGATGAACGCACCGATCGTGCTCACCACGTTGAGCGTCGTGAAGTTGTCGGACTCGAGGTAGTCGGCGTAGCGACGAGGCATGCCCTGGGCCCCGAGCCAGTGCTGGATCAGGAAGGTGGTCTGGAAGCCGATGAACAGCAGCCAGAAGTGGATCTTGCCGAGCCGCTCGTCGAGCATGCGGCCGGTCCACTTCGGCCACCAGAAGTAGAACCCCGCGAACATCATGAACACCACGGTGCCGAAGACGACGTAGTGGAAGTGGGCGACCACGAAGTAGGAGTCCGACACCTGGAAGTCGACAGGCGGAGCTGCCAGCAGGATGCCCGTGAGGCCGCCGAAGAGGAACGTCACCATGAAGCCGAGGGTCCAGAGCATCGGTGTCTCGAACGACACCTGGCCGCGCCACATCGTGCCGATCCAGTTGAAGAACTTCACGCCGGTCGGGACCGCGATGAGCATCGTCATGAACGAGAAGAACGGCAGGTTGA
The DNA here is from genome assembly GCA_031373405.1 of Actinomycetes bacterium. Lineage (GTDB taxonomy): Bacteria > Actinomycetota > Actinomycetes > S36-B12 > CAIYMF01 > Longivirga. The sequence continues at coordinate 6,384 of JANMMN010000092.1, read as the reverse complement.
CCGCGCCGGTGACGTACATGTGGTGCGCCCACACCGAGACGGAGAGCGCCGCGATCGCGATGGTCGCGAAGACGAGGCCCTTGTAGCCGAAGATCGGCTTGCGGCTGAAGACCGGGAGGATCTCGCTCGCGATGCCGAAGAACGGCAGCGCCAGGATGTAGACCTCCGGATGGCCGAAGAACCAGAACAGGTGCTGCCAGAGGATCGCTCCGCCGTTGGCCGCGTCGAAGACCTGGGTGCCGAACTTGCGGTCCGACTCGAGCACGAGCAGCGCAGCGGCCAGCACCGGGAAAGCCATGAGCACGAGGACGCTCGTGAGCAGGATGGTCCAGGTGAAGATCGGCATCCGGAACATCGTCATGCCGGGTGCCCGCATGCAGAAGATGGTGGTGATGAAGTTGACGCCACCGAGGATCGTGCCGAGACCACCGAGGGTGAAGCCCACGATCCACAGGTCGGAGCCCACGTTCGGCGAGTTGATCGCGTCCGAGAGCGGTGCGTAGGCGAACCAGCCGAACGAGGCCGAGCCACCCGGGGTCAGGAAGCCGAGGCAGACGATGAGCCCACCGAAGACGTACAGCCAGAACGCCAGGGCGTTCAGGCGCGGGAAGGCGACGTCGGGTGCGCCGATCTGCAACGGCATCAGCGCGTTGGCGAACCCGGCGAACATCGGCGTCGCGAACAGCAGCAGCATGATCGAGCCGTGCATGGTGAACAGCTGGTTGTACTGCTCGTTGCTGACGAACTGCATCCCCGGCTGGGCGAGCTCGGCGCGGATCAGCAGCGCCATCACGCCGCCGAACAGGAAGAACCCGAACGACGCGATGAGGTACATGTAACCGATCACCTTGTGATCGGTCGTGGTGATCCAGGTGACCAGTGTGCGCCCGAGCTTGCGTCGGCCCGGGATCGGCGTGGTCATGCCGTCCGGGTCAGGCGCAGTGCCGACCGGGCGGTCGTTGAGGAGGGTCATGACGCCGTCTCCGCCTTCTTCTGCGGGTCACCGGTGGTGACGATCCGGCCCGTCTGGAGCGACCCGGACTGGCCCTTGGCCTTGAGCTCGGCGAGGTGCGCCTCGTACTGCGGACGCGGCACCACGTGGACGGTGAACAGCATGCGCGAGTGATCGGTGCCGCACAGCTCGGCGCACTTGCCCGCGAAGACACCGACCTTGTTGGGCGTGAGCTCGAACTGGTTGAGGCGCCCGGGCACGACGTCCATCTTGAACAGGAACTGCGGCACCCAGAACGAGTGGATGACGTCCGGCGAGGTCAGCTGGAACCGGGTGGGCTCGTCGACGGGCAGCCACAGCTCGGCCGGCTTGGCCGGGGTGCCGGAGTCGAACGCCACCGCGTCACCCTTGTCGGTGACGTCGTAGTTGAAGCCCCAGTTCCATTTGAACCCCACGACGCCGACGGTGTTCTTCTCGGTGTCGGTGAGCTTGGTGATGTAGGCCTGGTCGCGCGCGGTCACGATGAACAGCGCGAAGATCATGATCGCCGGGGTGACGGTGTAGAGGATCTCGAGCGGCATGTTGTACCGCGTCTGCAGCGGCGCACCGTCGGCCGTCTTGCGCCGGTAGGCGATGAGCGCGAAGAAGATCAGACCCCAGGTCAGGACGCCGACCGCGAAGGCGGCGATCCAGGAGTTCTGCCAGAACGCGAGCAGCGTGGGCCCCTGCTCGGTGATCGGCTCGGGGTAGCCCAGCCGGCCGAGCGAGGTGTCGGACGCGCACCCGGCGGTGCCGAGGAGCAGGAGCGCGCCGCCTGCTGCCAGGACGACGCGGCGAGCTCGCGAGGAGCGAGGAGACAGGGTCGAGCCCACGGATCGCCTTCCCAACTCAACGTCGGAGCCCCCGTGCTCGGCGACCGCGAAACACGCGGTCGACGCGCCCGTGGGGCGAGGTCTGAGGTACTCCGTGAGACTAGCGCAGCGACCCCGTCCTGGCCGCCTGGGGTGGGGCATTACGGTCGGGGCGTGGCGCACCCCACACGGGGCTGCGGAGTACCCGGGACGGGAGGTGGCCGAGCATGGTGGAGACCGCGCTGCCCCCACGCGGCTTTCTCGATGCCGCGTCCTCCGCACCACTGCATCCGGCCGCCCGCCACGCCCTGCTCGCCGCGCTCGACCAGGGCTGGGCCGACCCGAGCCGGCACTACCGCGACGCCCGGGCGGCCCGGCTGCTCCTCGACGCGGCGCGGGAGAGCGTCGCCGTCGCGCTCAGCGCCCGCCCCGACGAGGTCTCATTCACGTCCTCGGGCACCCAGGCCGTGCACCTCGGGGTCGCCGGGCTCGCCCGCGGTCGCGCGCGCGCGGGGCGACGAGTCGTCGCCTCGGCGGTCGAGCACTCCAGCGTCCTGCACGCGATCCGGGCGGTCCCCGATGTCGAGCCGGACCTGATGGGTGTCGACGAGCTCGGACGGGTCGATGCGGTCGGCTTCGCTGCGGCCGCCCGCGTTGGCGGCGGAGCGGCCTTCGCGGCGCTGCAGAGCGCCAACCACGAGGTCGGGACGCGGCAGCCGGTGTCGTCGGTCGCCGAGCTGCTCCAGGACGTCCCCCTGCTCGTCGACGCGGCCCAGTCCGTCGGTCGCGAGGACCTGCCGGTCGGCTGGTCGGTGCTCACCTCGAGCGCGCACAAGTGGGGCGGTCCGGCCGGCGTCGGCGTCCTCGTGGTGCGCACCGGAGTCCGCTGGCGGTCCACGACGCCCGACGACCCGCGCGAAGCCGGCCGGGTGCCGGGATTCGTCGCCGTGCCCGCGGTGGTCGCAGCCGCGGCCGCCCTCGAGGCGGTCGAGCGGGAGCGGCGCGCCGAGTCGCCGCGCCTGGCCGCCCTCGTCGAGCGGATCCGGGCGCGGGTGCCAGAGCTGATCCCGGACGTCGTCGTGCTCGGCGACCCGCTCGACCGGTTGCCGCACATCGTGACCTTCTCCTGCCTCTACGTCGACGGCGAGGCGCTGCTCGGCGACCTCGACCGCGAGGGTTTTGCGGTCTCCTCCGGGTCGTCGTGCGTCGCGGACGCGCTGACCCCGTCGCACGTCCTGGCCGCGATGGGAGCACTCACCCACGGCAACCTGCGCGTCTCGCTCCCGGCCGGGGTGCGCGAGGACGACGTCGACCGGTTCCTTGCGGTGCTGCCGGGCGTCGTCGCGCGGGTCCGCGCGACCCTGGGGGTGCAGGACCTGTGACCCACAGCCCGCCCGCCGGCGAGGTCCCGGCGTACGACGTCGTCCTCGACGAGCGCGGACACCGCTGCCCCCTCCCGGTGATCGCCCTCGCCCGTGCCTTCGCCGTCGACGACCCACCTGTGCGGGTTCTGCTGCTCTCCGACGACCCGGCCTCGGTCAGCGACGTCCCGGCGTGGTGCGGGCTGCGGGGCAAGGCACTGGAGTGGGTCGGTCCGGCGCCCGACGGATCCGGCTCCGGCTACCTCGTGACCACCCTCTAGGTTGCAGCGCGTGGCGACCGTCGTGGGCATCAATCACGTGGGCATCTCGGTGACCGACCTGACCGTCGCGCGCGCGTTCTGGGCCGCCATCGGCTTCGTGGAGGTGTCCCGGTTCGCCTGGGGCGCCGGCACGTCGCCGGCCGACGACGCACTCGGTCTCCTCGACTCGGCCGCCGAGGTGGTGGTCCTGGCGGGAGCCACGAGCTACCTCGAGCTCTTCGCGTTCGCCGCCCCGGCACCTGCCCTCCGCGACGAGAGCTCCCCCGGCATCGCCGGCATCACCGTGGCCGTCGCCGACCTTGCCACCGTCGTGGCGGCCCTGCGCCGCCTCGGCTGCGACGTCCGCACCTCCGACGTCACGGCCGGCACCACCTGCCCCGACGGCACGCCTATCGAGCTCGTCACCGGGGACCCGACCGGGCTCCGTCGGGTCGTCGTGCGCGTGCCCGACCCCGCTGTGCACCCGCTGCCCTCCCTGCCCGGCAGGGTCGTGACCCTCGACGTCGAGGCCGGCGGCGACGGCACACGCGCGCGTCCGTGCGACCTCGGGGCCAACCACCTCTGCCTCGACGTCGTGGGCGTCGACGCAGTGCGGGCCGACCTCGCCCGGGGCGTGCGCTGGCACCACGAGGTCACCGCGTCGAGCGGCGGGATCGCCTCGGTCTGCTACGGAACGACCGTCGACGGCGTGCTGGTCGAGCTCCTCGAGAGCCACTCCCCCGACGCCACCCTGTCGCGGGCGCGACTGAGCGACGGCTGATCGATCAGAAGGCTGGCGGCAGGGCGAGCGCCCGCACCAGCAACGCGAGATAGCGGCCGCGCGGGATCGCCACGACGCCGAGCGAGGCGAGATGGTCGGTCTGCCACTGCACGTCGAACAGCCGCCCGGTGCGCGGGCGACCCTCGAGCCCGGGCGCCGACGCGAGCCGGTCGACGAGCGCGGCGAGCGCCACCTTCGACGCATCGGTGACGTGACTGAACATCGACTCCCCCGCGAACAGGCCGCCGATCTCGATGCCGTAGAGACCACCGACGAGGTCACCGGCCGCACTGCGCGTCTCGACGGAGTGCGCCCACCCCAGGCGGTGCAGCTCGGCGTACGCCTCGACGATCTCGCCACTGATCCACCCGTGCGGCCGACGCGGGTCGCCGCAGGCGAGCACGACCTCCGCGAAGGACTCGTCGTAGGTCAGCGTGACCCGCTCGCGCGCACGCCGCAGGGAGCGCGAGACGTGCATCCCGTCGAGCGGGAGGATGCCGCGCGGGTCGGGCGACCACCACCCCAGGGGTCCGCCGCGCTCGACCGGCATCGGGAACAGCCCGGTGCGGTACGCCGCGAGCACGGTGCCGGGCGCGAGATCGGCGCCCACTCCCAGCAGCTCGGCACCCCGCTCGGCCATCGCGGGATCGGGCAGCTCCCAGGCGGACGGGGGTGGCTCGACGGGGGGCACGGTGGGTCGTCGACCGGTCGTCAGGGGCGACGGCAGCGCACGTGGGTGCCCACCTCGGCGGCTGCCTCGGCACCGTAGGTGTCGGCGAACCGGGCGAGGAAGTGCCGCTGCGCGAGGTCGTACTCCTGCGTGCCCACGGTCTCGATGACGTAGGTCGCGAGCAACGACCCGATCTGCGCGCACCGCTCGTGCGAGAGACCCCAGCCGAGGCCGGAGATGAAGCCCGCGCGGAACGCGTCGCCCACACCGGTGGGGTCGGCCTTGAGCTCCTCGAGCGGGCAGGCCACCTCGACGGTGTCGCCGCCGGCAACCTCGACCCGCGCCCCGTGCTTGCCGAGGGTCGTCACACGGACACCGACCCTGGAGAGCACCTCGTCGGCGGACCAGCCGGTCTTCTGCTCGATCAGCCCTGCCTCGTAGTCGTTGCTGAACAGGTAGGCGGCGCCGTCGATGAGCGCCTTGATGCCCTCACCGTCGAGCCACGCGAGCTGCTGGCTCGGGTCGGCGACGAAGGGGATGGCACGGAACCGGCACTCGTCGGTGTGCCGGGTCATCGCCTCCGGGTCGTTGGCGCCGATCAGCACGAGGTCGATCCGGCCGAGCCGGTCGGCGATCGGACCCAGCTCGATCTCGCGAGCCTCCGTCATGGCACCCGGGTAGAACGAGGCGATCTGGCACTGGTCGATGTCGGTGGTGCAGACGAACCGCGCCGTGTGGCGGACCTCGGACACCCGCACCGATGCCGTGTCGACGCCGTGCCGGTCGAGCCACGAGCGGTAGTCCGCGAAGTCCTGTCCGACGGCGCCGACGAGCACCGGCTTGAGCCCCAGCACCGCCATGCCGAACGCGATGTTGGCGGCGACCCCGCCGCGGCGTACGTCGAGGTCGTCGACCAGGAAGGAGAGCGACACGCGGTCGAGCTTCTCGGCGACCAGCGAGTCGGCGAACCGGCCGGGGAATGTCATGAGGTGGTCGGTCGCGATCGAACCGGTGATGCAGACACGCACGGTGGGGTCGCTTTCCGCGAGACGATGAGCCGCGATGACCCTACCCGCCGGGTCGGGAACCGACGGTTGCGCGGCCGCGTCCGAGCGGGCACGGGGGACGTCCGCACCAGGAGGACCACGATGAGCAGCACCTCACGGCGCCGGTCACGGCGCACCACCACGAGCACGGCCGCTCTGGTCGTCGTGCTGGCGGTGGCCGGCTGTGGATCGGAGCGGGCCGGCTCGGGGTCCGATGACCTGCCGGTGCTGCGGATCGGCTCGGTCGGCGCCGCATCCGCGCGCGGGGCTGACCTCGCCTCAGGCACACCGGGTGCCGACAGCGCGGGCGCCTTCACCGTGAGGGGCGCCCTCCCGACCGGACCTGGCTCGGCCGCGGTCCACCGCTACGGCAACGAGCGGGCCGAGGAGCCCGCCGTCCGAACCCTCGCCGTGGCCTTCGGCCTCGACGGCGCGCCCACCCGCCACGCCTATGGCTGGGAGG
>JANMMN010000028.1:0-3627 GCA_031373405.1 Actinomycetes bacterium | reverse complement strand
GGTGACTCTGCTCGGTCGCTCGCTCGCTGGTCTCGGCCGAGACCAGCGGGCCGCCGTACGCCGCTCCGGTGTCGCGGTCGCTACGCAGGGTGGCTCGCTCGTGGACACGCTCGACCTGCGCGAGAACCTCACGCTCGCGAGAGCCACCCGGGGGCTCCCCGCCGATGACCGTCGCCTTGACGACGTGGTCGAGCGGCTGGGCCTCGCATCACTGGCGCACCGACCGGTCTCGCAGCTGTCGGGCGGCGAGCGCCAGCGGGTGGCGGTGGCGCGCACCCTGGTCGTGGATCCCGTGCTGGCGGTGCTCGACGAACCGACGAGTCAGCTCGACGAGGCCAACGCCGAGCTCGTCGCGGCTGCGCTGGCGGACGCGGCGGACCGGGGCTGCGCGGTGCTGGTGGCCTCGCACGACCCCGTGGTGCTGGCGGCCGCCGACGTGGTCGTGAGGCCGGATCTGTCGGTCGCTCAGACCAGCTGATCCGCGAGCTCGCGCTCCTCAGCAGCGTCCCGGGTTTCAGCGTGCTCGTCGGAACCGCGCTCGTCGGGGATGGTGGAGAACGTGCCGATCGTGCCGCGCATCGCCTCGGCGAGCTGCGCGAGCTCCTGGGCCGAGGCAGCTGCCTGCTGGGAGCCGACGGCGTACTGCCGCGAGGCGTCCGACACCTGGGCCATGGCGAGCACGACCTGGTCGGACGCGGACCGCTGCTGCTGGGTCGCGATGGAGATCTCGCGGGTTGCCGTGGTGGTCTCGTCGACCATGCCAGCGATGCGATCGAGTGCGAGGGATGCCTCGTGGGCGACCCCGCGAGCCCGGTCGACCTCTCGCTGACCCTCTTCCGCGACGAGGACGGTCGCCCCGGTCTCGGTGGCGATCCGGGTGACCAGTGCCTGGATCTGGGTGGTCGAGGCGCGGGCGCGCTCAGCCAGGCGACGCACCTCGGCGGCGACGACGGCGAAGCCCTGGCCGTGCTCCCCCGCGCGTGCTGCCTCGATGGCGGCGTTGAGGGCGAGCAGGTTGGTGCGCTCGGAGAGGTCGTCGATGACGTCGAGGATGCGGCCGATCTCCCGACCGGTCTCGCCGAGGGTGACCGCGCGGTCGCCGATGGCCTCGACCCGTACGCCGACGGCATCCATCGCGTCGACCGACGAGGTGACGGCGTCTCGTCCCTCCTGGGTGAGCCGCAGTGTCTCCGAGGCGGCGCGCGCCACTTGCTCGGCTGTCTGCGCGATCTGGGCGGCCGTGGCTGCGAGCTCCTCGATCGTGGCTGTGGTCTCGGCGACGACGCTGCTCTGCTCGGCGGCAGCAGTGGCCTGCTGCGCTGCACCGGCACGCAGCTCGACGCTCGCCTGCGCGAGTGCGACGCCGTACTCCTGCGCCTGGCCGACGAGCCCGCGCAACCGTCCGATCGTGGTGTCGAACGACTCCGCCATCGAGCGCAGGTCACCCTCCTCGAACTCCTCGACCGGCAAGGCGGCTCCGAGGTCACCGTCGGCGACGCGAGCGAGTGCCGTGGTCATGTCGGAGAGCCGCCCGGCCAGGCGCGCGCTCGCGTCGATCGCGGCGAGCCGCTCCCGACGCAGGCCGCGGGTCCACATCGTGGTGGCGACGAGCCCGACACCGAGCAAGGCGATCCCGACGACGACGAGCAGCAGCGTGATCGGGGACTGCGCTGCCAGGCCGGACGCGACCCGAGGCGCAGACATGGTGATCACCCAGTCGAGTGCGACCGGTCCGGGGAGACCGCCGTCGAAGGACGTGCGCGCCCACGCAACGGCGTTGTCGTCGACGGTGCTGACGCCCGAGGAGGCAGTGGTCGGGGTGACGCCGGGATCGAGACCGGCGACCTGGTCGGCTGCGCGGTAGGCCAGGGTGGCGCCCGGCGGTGCCGAGGCCTCCGCGGCGTCGGTCAGCCAGGACACGGGCGTGTCCACCTCGAGGACGCCGACCGGCTTGGCATCCGTGCCGACCGTGACGGCCGTGCTCACGACGTCGGCGAGCAGCGCGCTGGAGGAGTGGGCGTCCGTGGTGACTGCCGTGCCCGGGCCGGTGCTCAGAGCCACAGCGACCCAGGGGGACCCTGTCGCCCCCGCGGAGAGGTTGGCCGTCTCGGAGACCCCGGACCGTCCGGTGCGGTCGTCGACGACGCGGACGACCTCACGGCCGGATGCGGTGCGCAGCCGCGCGATGGAGACGAGCCCCGGACGGAGCTCGGCGAGGGTCTCGAGCGGGAGACGTCCGGCTGCCACAGTCTGAGCAGAGGCCAGCCCGGTCGAGGCCGCGACGGAGGCGAGGTTGGCGTCGCGCGCCGCGAGGAGGGCTGAGAGGCGTACTACGTCGATCTCGCGTGCGACGCTGGCGGCCGCCTGTCGGGCTGCCGTCGAGAGCAGGAGCTCCTGCTGGGCCACGGCCTCGTTGGCGGAGGACGCCGACTTCACCGCGAGCACACTCGCGGCGCTGAGCAGCACGAGGGCGAGCGACATCGTGATCGGGACGACGAGGCGCAGCGTCTCGTGCGAGAGCCGGGTGAGCCGGAACGAGCGCGGTCCCTCGATGCTGCGAGTGGGCTCCGCCGCCGCAGGCACCGCTGCGGGGCCTTCGGCGGACACCACGGGCAGGTCAGAGTGGGTCGGCGCGGCATCTGCGCTGCGCGCGCGCCCGAACGACAAGCTCATGGACCAGTCCCTTCGACACGTGCACCGTCCATGACGCATCGGCACTCCCCGGCCGCAGTTGAGCCGAACGGGCGACCCCGATGAGGTCCGAGTGGCTGCGACGAGGAGGGTGCGGCACGTCACCGCCTCGTAAGGACCTCCGGGGAAGGACTCGGCGTACGCCGCGGTTGACCCAGGGGCAAGGCCCGCGGTTGCCGTGACCGTGGACCCCCGAGAGGCTGGTCCCATGTTCTCCTCGCTGTTCGGCTCCTCCGCCAAGACCCGCATGGTCACGCCCGAGGACGCCCTCCCCGGCCGTGACGTGCGGCCGTTCGCCGTGCCCGCCGACCACGCGGTCCTCGGCACGCCGCTCGAGGGTCCCTTCCCCGAGGGCATGTCGCTGCTCTACGTCGGGCTCGGCTGCTTCTGGGGCGCGGAGAAGCGCTTCTGGCGCATCCCCGGCATCCACACGACCGCGGTCGGCTACCAGGGCGGCAGCACGCCGAACCCGACGTACGACGAGGTCTGCAGCGGTCGCACCGGGCACGCCGAGAACGTCGTCGTGGTCTACGACCCGCTCGTGGTCCCGACGTACGACGTCCTCAAGGTGTTCTGGGAGAACCACGACCCCACTCAGGGGTTCCGCCAGGGCAACGACATCGGCACGCAGTACCGCTCGGCGCTGTACTGGACCACCGACGAGCAGGCCGAGCTGGTCGAGCGCACACGGGCGTCGTACGACGCACTCCTGCGCGCCAAGGGCTACGGCCAGGTCACCACGGAGCTCGCGCCTGCCGACGGCCTGCCGTTCTACTACGCCGAGGCCCACCACCAGCAGTACCTCTACAAGAACCCGAGGGGCTACGACTGCCACGCCGAGACCGGCCTCGCGCTCCCGCCGCTCTAAGTCCGCTACGGCGAGGCACTGACAACTCGAGTTGTCAGTGCCTCGCCGTAGCGGACTTAGAGCGGCGG
>JANMMN010000404.1:0-3963 GCA_031373405.1 Actinomycetes bacterium | reverse complement strand
GGTATTCCTTCCCTTGCCCGGGGTTGCCCTAGGAGGTCGCCGGGTGGTTTTTGACGCTTTCCCTACTTTGGTTTGGTTTGGGCGGGGCGGGGAACGCCGGATCGCTCCGACCGATCTGCTCGCGAGCGACGGCCGGCTGCGGCAGTTCCGGGCACTCGCCCTTCCCGACTCTCGGGAGCTCGCGAACCTCCTCTATGGCGTTTACCGCCGCGATGCATTCGCCCGGGTCATCGACGCGCTCGAGCGATGTGGCGAGGATTTCGGTGGCGACTACGCCGCTGTCATCAGCCTGCTGCGTTCGTCCCGGGTGGCGGCGGCCCCCGCCGCCGTGGGCTTCCGTTTCGAACGGCGTGGTGTCGATCTCGTCGAACGTGTCGGGCTTTCGCGCACCGGCGAGCAGTCCTTGATCGCCAAGGTCGCCCTCTACGCGCGGATCACGGCGCGGGTAAACACTTCACTGGGTCGTGCCATCTCGCGGACCACGGGAAACAGCGCCGCCTGGACGGTGCCCGCGACGTACGTCGTTCGCGGCCCCGCCTGGGTCATGGATGCGGCACGCCACTTCCGCATGCAGCGATAGCGATTGCGCCTACGACGTGCGGCGCAGCACCCCGTCGCGGAACTCGGTGAGCAGCGCCCGACGCGACCATTCGGCGTCGCGGGCGAACGCCTTGTTCTCGCCAAGGAACTGGTTCGCCGCGGTCAGCGGGCTGTTGCCGCGGTCCCACGGGCGGTTCACGTAGTGCCCCTGTGGCAGCTCCTCGATGATCGTGTCCGCGACAAGGACATACGACCCCACGGGAAGCAGCGGCGCGAGCGCGCGCAGCTCCTCGAGGACGTGCTCGTGCGTGTGGTTGCTGTCGAGCACGAGCAGCGCGCGTTCGCAGTCGCCGAGGAACTCCCGCGCCGCAGCGACGGCGTCGTCGGAGACCGAGCTCGCCTCGAGCAGCGTGACCCCTCGCGACATGGGGTGATCGGCCAACGCCTCGTGCGTGTGGGCGAAGATGTTGATGTCGATGCCGAGCACGGCCGGTTCGATACCGGCCAGCGTCATCAGACTCGAGTCGAGGACCATACTCCCGCCGCGGGCGACTCCGGTCTCCACGATCCGCTCGGGCCGATAGGCCCAGATCAGCTCTTGCAACACCACGATGTCGTCAGGGAGGCGGATGATCGGCACGCCGAGCCACTCCCACGAGTAGGTGTAGTGGTGCTCGTCTGCCGCGAGCTGGAGGTTGATGCCCTGCTGGCGCAGGGCATCGTCGGCGCCCAGCGAGGCACGCCAGGAAGCACGCTCGCCCCGGAAGTGGTCGGCGTCGGGGACCGGCTCCTCGTGGAGGTTCACGGGCGTCGTGGATCCCGAGTCAGCCATCGCCGAAGAACTCCTCTGTTGATGTAGGGCGCCACCCGGCTGAGCGGAGTCGGCCGCTGTCCGCCGAGAGCTCGGCATGGGACACCGTAGTGCCGGTGTCCGCGACGGATTTCCAGGGGACGTCGAGAGCGGCTACCACGTCGCACACCTGGCGCAGACGGCCTGACCCGACCGGGAGCTGGCCGCGCAGGTCGACCCGCACGCAGGTGACGACGGCGCGTCCGACGTCTGCCGCATGGACGAAGTCGTGCGCCGCGTGTGGCGAACGCAGCGACACAGTGCCACCGGTGTCTCGCGCGCGCAGTGCATCGGACACGACCGCAGGTCGTCCGACCTCGGGGTCGAACACGTAGAACGGCTGGATCCAGGCAATCCGACCGTCCTCGATGGGGTCCGCAAGACGCTGCCGGATCTCGTGCTTCGCGGTTGCGTAGAGGTCTGCGGGGTCCGGCGTCCCGGTCTCCACCACGGTGCCGGTGCCGACGAACCGGATCCCGCGGTCGAGGCACGCTGCGGCCAGCTCGACGGTCGCGTCGACCCATCGGGGGTTGTCCGGTGAGGTGCGGTAGGCAGGTGTTCCGCTCGCTGCCCACGCGAGGTGGACGACGACCTCCGGCCGGACCTCGTCGAGCACGCGCGTCGGAGCACCCGGTTCGAGCAGGTTCCATCCGGGGACGTCGATCGAGGCGGGCACGAGATCCATTCCCGGCACGTCCCAGGCGGCCACGACGTAGTGACCCAGCAGCCCGGTCGCGCCCGTGATCAGTGCGCGGGCGGCCATTGTGGCGCCTCCGCGTCGCGGTCGGAGATGCGCGTGACGGGCAGCGGCCACGCGATCCCGACGGTGGGGTCCGACCACAGCAACGAGCGGGCGCTCTCGGCGTGGTGCGGTGCGCTGATGAGGTAGACGAGCGTGGAGTCGTCCACGAGCGTCTGGTAGCCGTGGGCCACCCCGGGGGGGACGTGCACGGCCCGGCCGTCGCCGGCCGACAACGTCACCGAGCACCACGAGCCGTAGGTCATCGAGTCCGGCCGGACGTCGACGAGCACGTCGAGGACCGAGCCGTGGATGCACCACAGCGTCTTGGTCTCCTCGTGCGGTGCCACCTGGAAGTGCATGCCGCGCAAGGTGCCCGCCACCGCATTGGTCGCGGTCGACACCTGGCTCACCCGTGGGTCGAGACCGAGCAGTTCGAGGTCGGCGAGGTCGACGTTGCGGCGGAACGAGCCGCGCTCGTCGGCCGCGACGTCGTCGCCGAGGAGGACGACGCCCGCGAGCGGGAGCTGCTCGATCGTCATCCCGAGACGCGGGTCATCGTCGGGACGGCGATCCACACGCTGGCGTCGGGGACGATCGTTGCCAGGAACGGGACGACCTCGGCGCGGAGATTCCACGGCAGCAGCAGGACGTCGGTGGGGTTGGCCGCTCCGAGAGCGTCCGGGCTCACGATCGGCACTCGGCTGCCGGGGAGCAGCGAGCCCTGCTTCGTGGTGTTCGCGTCTGCGACGACCACCAGGTCGTCGGTCGAGGCGCCGGCCGCGTTGAGCAGCGTGTTGCCCTTCGCGGCCGCGCCGTAGCCGACCACGGTCGCTCCGCTCGACCGACGCTCGTCGAACCAGGAGCGGAGGTCGGCGATGGTCTGGCGGCCGCGGTCCGCGAAGGCCTGCCGCACGGCCGGGTCGAACAGGCCGGCGGAGATCTCGTCGGCTACCGCATCGGCCACCGAAGGTTCGGCTGGACGCGCTCCCTGAGGAGCGATCCAGTAGCGGTAGGAGCCGCCGTGGGACTTCAGGCGCTCGACGCGGAACAGCTCGAGGCCGTGTGCGACGACTATCGCGGCGACCGCGGTCACCGAGAGGTAGGAGTAGTGCTCGTGGTAGATCGTGTCGAACTGCGTCTCGGTGATCAGGGTTGCGAACGAGGGGTTCTCAACGGTCACCACCGTGTCGGGAGCGCACAGGATCGCGAACCCGTCGACGAAGTCGTCGAGGTCCGGCACGTGCGCCATGACGTTGTTGGCGGACACGAGGCGGGGATGCCCGTGCGCCTCGACGACCGCTCGGGCGGTGTCCCGGCCGAAGAAGGCGTTCATCGTCGGGACGCCGGCAGCTGTCGCGATCTCGGCCACGTTGGCCGCGGGCTCCACGCCAAGGACGGGGATGCCCAGGGCCTGGAACTCCTTGAGCAGGTACCCGTCGTTGCTGGCCACCTCGACGACGAGGCTCCTCGGATCGAGGCCCAGCTCGCCGGTGACCTGGGCCGCATAGCGCCGTGCGTGCTCCACCCATGACGAGCTCACCGATGACAGGTAGGGGTAGTCGCTGAAGATGCGCTCGGGGAGCACCACCTCGCCCACCTGGCCGAGCCCGCAGGTGGTGCAGATGCGCAGGTGCAGCGGATAGGCAGAGTCGGGCTCGTCGACCGAACGCAGCAGCTCGTTGGCGAGCGGCTGGTCACCGAGGTCGAGCACCGACTCGACCGTGCGGAGCCCGCACCCCCGGCAGACGGTGGAGCCGCGCTCGGAGAGGAGGCGGTCGGAGTCGGACGTGGTCATGCGCTGCGCTCCACTACGAGCTGCTGGTAGGTCGCG
>JANMMN010000395.1:0-15348 GCA_031373405.1 Actinomycetes bacterium | reverse complement strand
CCTGGATGCGCACCCCGTTCGGAGGCACGAGCCCGAACGCCGCACGGTGGTAGTGCGTGGACGTGGTCACGAGGGCACGCGGCACGACACCGTCGTTCATGATCTCGCCCGGGCCGTAGACGTCAGCCAGGAACAGCTCGAGGGCCTTGATCCGCTGCCGGATCCCCTGATCGACCCGGTCCCACTCGTCGGCACCGACCACGCGCGGCACGAGATCGAGCGGGAGCGGGCGCTCGCGACCCGAGAGGGAGAAGGTGATGCCCTGGCGGTCGAGGTAGGCGTCCCGCAGCCGGGCGCGCTCGCTGAGACCGTCGGGCCCGAGGCTGGTGAGCACCTCGGCGACGGTGCCCATCCCGGGCCGTGGCACGCCGTCGGCATCGACCATCTCGTCGTATGCGTCGAGGTGTCCCGGCTCGGCCCCGCTGCGCATGGGGTGGAGTCTGCCCGGTCCACGTGTCAGCGGGGGGATCTTGGTGCTTCGGGCCCGACGCGCGCCGCTGGGGCGGCCGCGAGCTGCGGACCCCTCCCGGACCGGCTCCCGATGCTCCACACTGTCGGCCATGACAGCGTTTACAGGCAGCCCCGGGGTCGAGGCCCTGGTCGACGCCGCCCTACGCCGTCACGGTGCGCACGGGAGCGACGGCGTCGACGATCTGCTCGCTCGCGCCCGCCGCTGGGGCCCTGACCTCGAGGCCGGGGTGGTGGCGGTCTATCCCGACTCCGCCGCCGAGGTGCTCGCCGACCTGGCCGGGCGCGCCGTCGCCGGATGGCTCGAGCGCCCGGCCGCCCTCAAGGACCGCGACCGCGAGCGCCTGCTCACCCCGGACTGGTTCCAGCGCCCCGACGCCCTCGGCTATGTGGCGTACGCCGACCGCTTCGGCGGCACGCTCGACGGCGTCGCGGGCCACGTCGACTACCTGCGCGAGCTCGGCACGACCTACCTCCATCTCATGCCTCTGCTCGCGCCGCGCCCCGGTGCCAACGACGGTGGCTACGCGGTCGCGGACTACCGCGAGGTGCGCGCGGACCTCGGCACGATGGCCGACCTCGAGAACCTCGCCACCGTGCTGCACGACGCCGGCATCGCCCTCACCATCGACCTCGTCCTCAACCACGTGGCCCGCGAGCATGCCTGGGCGGCCGCGGCGCGTGCGGGCGACCCGCGCTACCGCGACTACTTCCACGTCTTCGCCGACCGCACCGAGCCGGACCGCTTCGAACGCACCCTTCCCGAGGTGTTCCCGGACTTCGCACCCGGCAGCTTCACCTGGGACGACGAGGTCGGCGGCTGGGTCTGGACCACGTTCAACTCGTGGCAGTGGGACCTCGACTGGTCGAACTCCGAGGTGCTCTGCGAGTTCGCCGACATCACCTTGTTCCTGGCCAATCGCGGCGTCGACTGCCTGCGGCTCGACGCGATCGCCTTCCTGTGGAAGCGGCTCGGCACCGACTCCCAGAACCAGCCCGAGGTGCATGCGCTGACCCGCGCGCTGCGGGCCGTCGCCCGGATCGCCGCGCCGTCGCTGGTGTTCAAGGCCGAGGCCATCGTCGGCCCGGCCCAGCTCGTTGCGTACCTCGGCGTGGGGGAGTACGCCGGTGTCGTGTCCGACCTCGCCTACCACAACAGCCTCATGGTGCAGATCTGGTCGGCGCTGGCGACGCGCGACGCACGGCTGCTGGTGCGCGCCCTGGACCACTTCCCGCCCAAGCCGACCACGACGTCGTGGGCGACCTACCTGCGCTGCCACGACGACATCGGCTGGGCGATCGACGATGCCGATGCCGCGTCGCTCGGCTGGGGCGGACCGTCTCACCGGGCGTTCCTCTCGCGCTGGTACGTCGGCGAGCACTGGGGCAGCTTCGCCACGGGAGCGGCCTTCCAGGTCAACGAGCTCACCGGCGACAGCCGGATCAGCGGCAGCGCCGCGAGCCTGGTCGGGATCGAGCAGGCGCTCGACGAGGCCGACGACGCGCTGCTCGACCGAGCGCTGCGTCGACTCCACTGCGCGTACGCGATCGTCTACGGCTTCGGTGGGATCCCGTTGCTGTACATGGGCGACGAGCTCGCGCTGCGCAACGACCACGACTATCTCGACGAGCCGGAGCACGCCGCGGACAACCGGTGGCTGCACCGGCCGCGGATGCCTTGGGACGTCGCGCCACGACGGCGGGACGCCACGACGATCGAGGGCCGGGCGTTCGCCTCGATCGCGCGGCTGGGCCAGGTGCGCGCGTCGCTCGCGTCCCTGCACGCGGCGGTCGAGTCCGAGCCGGGGGAGACGTCCAACCCCGCGGTGCTCGCCGTGCTGCGACGGCACGCGTCCGGCGACCTCGTGCAGCTCTACAACGTCTCCGAGGAGTGGCAGCGCTGCGACGCGGACATCCTCGGCTCGCTGGCGGGCCGCGACCTCGTCGACCGGCTCGCCGGCACCGCCCCGCGGATCGAGGACGGTCAGCTCGTGCTCCCGCCGTACGCGGCTCTCTGGCTCACCGCCTCCTGACCCGCCACCCCGCGCACCTCCCGCGGACGCAGCGGGGCGGGTCAGAGCTCGTCGGGGGTGTCGTGTGCGGCGTCCTCGATCGCGCCCTCGGCGTGCTCCCCGTGCTCGACCGCCCGCTCGTAGGACGCAGCGATCTCGGCCTCGGCCTCCGTGCGGCCCACCCACGACGCGCCCTCGACGCTCTTGCCCGGCTCGAGGTCCTTGTAGACCTCGAAGAAGTGCTGGATCTCGAGGCGGTCGAACTCGGGCACGTGGTGGATGTCGCGGATGTGCTCCATCCGCGGGTCGCCGGCGGGCACGCACAGCACCTTGTCGTCGCCGCCGGCCTCGTCGGTCATGCGGAACATCCCGATCGCGCGGCAGCGGATGAGGCAGCCGGGGAACGTCGGCTCCTGCAGCAGGACCATCGCGTCGAGCGGGTCGCTGTCCTGGCCGAGCGTGCCCTCGATGTACCCGTAGTCGTTCGGGTAGCGGGTGGAGGTGAAGAGCATGCGGTCGAGGCGGATGCGGCCGGAGAGGTGGTCGACCTCGTACTTGTTGCGGCTGCCGGCAGGGATCTCGATGAGGACGTCGAACTCCACGGCGTACTCCTGACGAGGTCGTGACATGGCGGCGTCGGGGACGACGCCCGGAGGGAGGGGCAGGCCGGTCGGGCCCATCGTTCGCCTAGTGTTCCTCAGACGGAGGCCGGGTGTGGTCCGGAGCGGATCACCGGGTGACCGGAGTCACGTCGAGAAGGCAGGGAGGGATCGTGCCGGTACGCCGGAGCACGCTGGCCCTCGCCACCCTCGGCGCCGGCTCCCTGCTCGTCGGGCTCACCCTCGCACCGGCCGTCGCGGCAGCGTCGGTGCGCTCGGCCGTGGTCCCGGCGCCCCCGTCGGTCCCTGCGGTCGTGCTCCCACCCGTGGTGCTGCTTGCGGGCTCCCCGTCGCCGAGCGCCTCCGCGGGGGACGCCGCGCTGGTCGTCCGGCTCACCGCAGCGCTGGCGGCGAAGCCGCTCGGGCGCGACGTCACCGTGTCGGTCATCGACGCCGCCAGCGGCGTGGTGCTCCTGGCCCGCGGCGACACCCGGGCGCAGCAGCCGGCCAGCATCCTCAAGACCCTCACCGCGGTCACCGCCCTGCGCACGCTCGGCCCCGACACCCGGCTCGTGACCCGGGTCGTCACCGGCGCGACGCCGACCGAGATCGTGCTGGTCGGTGCCGGGGATGCCACCCTGACCCGGCTGCCGGCGCCGGCGTCCGCCGCGCCGACCGGGCAGGCCGCCCGGCCGGCGAGCCTGTCCGAGCTCGCGGTCGCCACCGCGGCCACGCTCCGTCAGGCAGGCAGGACCAAGGTCACGGTCCGGGTCGACGACACGCTGTTCACCGGGCCCCGGCTCGCACCAGGATGGCCGACGACCTACGTCACCTCGGGGGTGGTCTCGCCGGTCTCGGCCCTCTCGGCCGACAGCGGTCGCGTCTCGGCGACCTCGCGGGTGCGCGACAACGACCCCGCCCTCGCAGCGGCGCAGTACTTCGTGACCCGGCTTCGGGCCGCCGGCGTGGTGGTCGACGGCGCCGCCACCCGCGGCGTGGCGCCGTCCACGGCGACCGACGTCGCGCTCGTGCGCAGCCCGACCGTGGCCGACCTCGTCGAGCGCACGCTGACTGCTTCGGACAACGACCTCGCGGAGGCGCTCGGTCACCTCGCCGGCAAGGCGGCCGGGTTCGACGCGAGCTTCGCGGGCGGCGTGACCGCCGTGGAGCAGACGCTGGCGCTCATCGGCGTACCGACGACCGGGCTCCGCGTGGTCGACGCCAGCGGCCTCTCCCGACTCGACCTCGCGTCGGCGGTGACGGTGACCCGCACGCTGCAGGCCGCCTCGGTCGACGCGCCCCCCACGGGCGACCGCGACGGTGTGCTGTGGCCGGTCACGAGCGGCCTGCCGATCGCCGGGGTCACGGGCACCCTGAGCGAGCGTTTCGACACCCCGGGGACCGCGCCAGGGCGCGGCGTCGTGCGGGCCAAGACCGGCACGCTCAGCGGCGTCGTCTCCCTCGCGGGTGTGGTCCGCGACCGGGCCGGTCGGCTGCTCGTCTTCGCCTTCGTCGCCGACAAGTCCCCCGGCCCTCTGCTCGACGCCCAGGCGGCCCTCGACCGAGCCGCCGCCGTCCTCGCAGCTGGCTGACCCACGCGGCCGCACGATCTCTACTAGAGGTCATCCATCACGACACGCCGGGGTTGTCCGCCCCGAACACGCCGGATGATCTCTACCGATACCGAGCCACGGGACTGGTCCACCCCTCCCGCGGGCGCGGGCTCCGGTCGAACGCCTGACATAGGGTCGCGCCATGGAGGTCGTCGACTGGTCATTGGCGCGTACGGCCGGCCGGCGACTGTCGGCGCCCGGCCCGCACTCGACGCCCGGAGACGCGCGCGGTGCCGTCGCCGACCTGCGTGCCCTGGCCCGCTACGCCGTCGACCCGGTACGCGAGCGCACCGGCCTCGATGCCGGCGACGCCGAGCCCGCGGTCGTCGTCGACCGCGGCACCTGGATCGACAGCAATGTCGACGGCTTCCGCGTGATGCTCGCCCCCCTGCTCGAGCGGATGGCGACGGAGCAGTCCTCGATCGTGACGACCATCGGCTCACGGGTCACCGCGCTGCAGATGGGTGGTGTGCTCGGCTATCTCTCCGGCAAGGTGCTCGGGCAGTACGAGGCGTTCACCGTCGCCGGCCCCGGACGGCTGCTGCTCGTCGCTCCCAACATCGTCGCGGCCGAGCGTCAGCTCGACGTCGAGCCGCGCGACTTCCGACTCTGGGTCTGCCTGCACGAGGAGACCCACCGCGTGCAGTTCGGTGCCGTTCCCTGGCTCGCGCCGCACCTGCTCGCCGAGATCCACGACTACCTCACGGTGTCCGACCTGGGTGCCGCCGAGACCGTGCGTCGCCTGCGCGCCGGGTTCGGTGCGGTCCTCGGCGTGCTGCGCGGCGTCGACGGTGCCTCGCTCGTCGACGCCCTCCAGACGCCCGAGCAACGCGTCGTCTTCGACCGGATCACGGCGCTGATGAGCCTGCTCGAAGGCCATGCCGACTACGTCATGGACGACGTCGGCCCCGAGATCGTCCCGACCGTCGCCACGATCCGCGCCCGCTTCGACAAGCGCCGGACCGAGCCCGGCTCGGTCGACGGGCTCGCGCGTCGCCTGCTCGGGTTCGACGCCAAGATGCGGCAGTACTCCGAGGGCCGTGCCTTCGTCGCGGGCGTCGTCGACCGGGTGGGGCTCGACGGCTTCAACCGCGTCTGGAGCGCTCCGGGGTCGCTGCCGACGCGCGACGAGGTGCTCGCGCCCGCGACGTGGTGCGCCCGCGTCGCCGCCGACCTGGTGCGATGAGCACCGACGTACGCCGCGCGGTGCGCGAGTGCCTCGCCGACCTCCCCCCCGACGCGCTGGTGCTGGTGGCCTGCTCGGGCGGTCCCGACTCCGTCTCGCTGGCCGCGGCCACGACGGCCGAACGAGCACACGTCGGTGCGGTCGTGGTCGACCACGGGCTCCAGCCGGGCTCAGCCGACGTGGCGGAGCGCACCGCGATGTGGCTGCGGAGCAAGGGCCTCGACCCCGTCGACGTGGTGACCGCCACCGTCGTCGAGGCGGGTGACGGACCCGAGGCCGCCGCGCGCGACGCCCGCTACCGGGCGCTGTCGCGGGCGGCGCGCACCCGCGGCGCCGTCGTCGTCCTGCTCGGGCACACCCGCGACGACCAGGCCGAGACCGTGCTCCTCGGCCTCGCCCGCGGATCAGGCACCCGCAGCCTGGCCGGCATGCCGCGGGAGCGCGGGATCTTCCGCCGTCCGCTGCTCGACCTGGCCCGCGACGTCGTGCGCGCCGCGGTCCCCGACGGAGCGCCCGTCGTCGACGACCCGCACAACGCCGACGACCGGTTTGCCCGGGCCCGGGTGCGCCACCGCGTCCTGCCCGTCCTCGAGCGTGAGCTCGGACCCGGGATCGCCGCTGCGCTCGCCCGCACCGCGGACCTCGCCCGCGCGGACGCCGACGCCCTGGCCGAGCTCGCCGATGAGGTCGCGTTCGACCTCATCCACGGCGCACGTGACGAGGGCACCCTCGACGTGGTCGACCTCGTCGACCTGGCGGAGGCGGTGCGATCCCGCGTCGTACGCCAGTGGCTTCTCGACAACGGCTGCCCGGCCGGCGGGCTCACCTCCAGCCATGTGGGGCGGGTGGTGCGCCTCGTCACGCACTGGACCGGGCAGGGAGGCGTGGCCCTCCCGGGAGGTGTCGAGGCGGCTCGCGACTATGGGAGGCTCTGTCTGCGTCCCACCCCGCAGCGCTTGGAGTCCTGATGGAAGCCTCGGACCTCGGATCCGACCTCGAGAAGGTTCTCGTCGACGAGGAGGCGCTCGATGCCAAGGTCCGTGAGCTCGCCGCCCTCATCGACGCCGACTACGCGGGCAAGGACCTCCTCCTCGTCGGTGTCCTCAAGGGTGCGGTGATGCTCATGGCCGACCTGTCCCGCGCGCTCGCGAGCCCGGTCGAGATGGACTGGATGGCGGTCTCGTCCTACGGCTCGGGCACCAAGTCCTCGGGCGTCGTGCGGATCCTCAAGGACCTCGACCGCGACATCACCGGACGCCACGTCCTGGTCGTCGAGGACATCCTCGACTCCGGCCTGACCCTGTCGTGGCTGCTGCGCAACCTCCGCTCCCGCGGCCCGGCCTCGGTCGAGGTGCTCACGATGCTGCGCAAGCCCGACGCCGTGAAGGTCCCGGTCGAGGTGAAGTACACCGGCTTCGACATCCCCAACGAGTTCGTCGTGGGCTACGGCCTCGACTACGGCGAGAAGTACCGCAACCTGCGCGTCGTCGGCACCCTCGCGCCGCACGTCTACTCCTGAGCCCTGGGGGGTCGGGTCCGCAGGTCGCTACGCCCTGGGTGAACGTGCTGGGGGAACAACGCGGTCGTCGGCAGCGTCGATGCAGGTGAGAGTCCTTCGCCAGCACCGCGGAACGGCGTGCCCGTGCCGCTCGGTGTACCGTCGGAGGGCTCGTGAGACCCGCCCGGGACCCCGGTCGCGAGGTCCCCGCAGGTGAAGGTCAGGAGGGACGGGGCCGAGAGGTCCCGCGTCATGGACATCAGGCGAATCATCCGCGGTCCCATCGTCTGGGTCGCGCTAGCCGTGCTGCTCGTGATCCTCGCCAGCAGCCTGCTCAGCAGCGCGGGCGGGCCGAAGGACGTCGACACCTCCACGGTCGTCACCGCGATCCAGGGCGGCGACGTCACCAAGGCCACGATCATCGACCGCGAGCAGCGGATCGAGGTCACGCTCGCCGACGGGTCGACGGTCCGCGCCGAGTACGTCGACGGCCAGGGCGTGAAGCTTCAGGAGCTGCTCCAGGAGCAGGTCAAGGCCGGTGCGATCAAGGACGGCTACAACATCGAGGTCCCGCGTGAGAGCGTCCTCGTCGGACTCCTCTACGCGCTGCTGCCGGTCGCTCTCATCATCCTGCTGCTGTTCTTCTTCATGGGGCAGATGCAGGGCGGCGGCAACAAGATCATGAGCTTCGGCAAGTCCAAGGCGAAGATCGTCAGCAAGGACATGCCCAAGACGACCTTCGCGGATGTCGCCGGTGCCGACGAGGCGGTCGAGGAGCTCCAGGAGATCAAGGAGTTCCTCGAGGAGCCGGCCAAGTTCCAGGCCGTCGGCGCGAAGATCCCCAAGGGCGTCCTGCTCTACGGCCAGCCCGGCACCGGCAAGACGCTGCTCGCGCGCGCGGTCGCCGGCGAGGCGGGCGTGCCGTTCTTCTCGATCTCCGGCTCGGACTTCGTCGAGATGTTCGTCGGCGTCGGCGCGAGCCGCGTGCGCGACCTCTTCGAGCAGGCGAAGGCCAACGCCCCGGCGATCGTGTTCGTGGACGAGATCGACGCCGTCGGTCGCCACCGCGGCGCCGGCATGGGTGGCGGTCACGACGAGCGCGAGCAGACCCTCAACCAGCTCCTCGTGGAGATGGACGGCTTCGACGTCACCGGCGGGGTCATCCTCATCGCGGCGACCAACCGGCCGGACATCCTCGACCCGGCGCTGCTGCGTCCCGGCCGCTTCGACCGCCAGATCGCCGTGTCCGCGCCGGACATGATCGGTCGTGAGCAGATCCTCTCGGTGCACGCGAAGGGCAAGCCGCTCGCGCCCGACGTCGACCTCGGGGCCGTGGCTCGGCGTACGCCGGGGTTCACCGGTGCCGACCTCGCCAACGTCCTCAACGAGGCTGCGCTGCTCACAGCACGCGCCGGTGCTCAGCTCGTCGACAACGCCGCGCTCGACGAGGCGATCGACCGCGTCGTCGCGGGCCCCCAGCGTCGCACCCGGTTGATGAGCGAGCACGAGAAGAAGATCACCGCCTACCACGAGGGCGGGCACGCGCTCGTCGCGGCGGCGCTGCCGCACACCGACCCCGTGCACAAGATCACGATCCTGCCTCGCGGCCGTGCGCTCGGTTACACGATGGTGCTGCCCGAGACCGACAAGTACTCCGCGACCCGGGCGGAGATGCTCGACCAGCTCGCCTACATGCTCGGCGGGCGTGCCGCGGAGGAGCTCGTCTTCCACGACCCGACCACGGGTGCGTCCAACGACATCGAGAAGGCGACCTCGGTCGCGCGGGCGATGGTGACGCAGTACGGCATGACCGAGCGGCTCGGGGCGATCCGCTACGGGCAGGAGCAGGGCGAGGTCTTCATGGGCCGCGACTTCGGCCACACCCGCGACTACTCCGAGGACGTCGCTGCGGCGATCGACCAGGAGGTGCGCGCGTTCATCGACGCCGCTCACCACGAGGCGTTCGAGATCCTCGTCGACAACCGCGACGTGCTCGATGCCCTGGTGATCGAGCTGCTCGAGAAGGAGACGCTCGACAAGGAGCAGGTCGCCCGGATCTTCGAGCCGCTGCGTCGTCGCCCGGTGCGGCCGGCGTGGACCGGATCCTCGCGGCGTACGCCGGACGAGCGCCCCCCGGTGCAGACACCGAAGGAGATCGCCGCCGCCAACGGCTCTGCGAACGGCAGCGCCAACGGCAGCTCCAACGGCAGTCCCAACGGCACGGCAGCCGGCAGTGCCGACGGCACCGCCGGCAGCGACCTGCCGGGCGGGGAAGCGCAGGAGACCCCGATCGTCCCCGCCGTCCCCGACGCCGGCGCCTGACCCGCGTGGCCGACCAGCGCCCCGAGGGCGGGATCTCCGCGGTGCACGTGCCCGAGGTGGTCGTGACCGCACCGTTCGACCACGCGCGGGCCGAGGCCGCGGTGCGTGAGCTGCTCGTGGCCATCGGCGAGGACCCCACGCGCGACGGACTCCTCGAGACGCCGGCGCGGGTGGCGCGGGCGTACGCAGAGATGTTCAGCGGCCTGCGCCAGAGTGCCGACGACGTGCTCTCCACGACCTTCGACCTCGGCCACGACGAGATGGTCCTGGTGAAGGACATCGAGGTCTACTCCACCTGCGAGCACCACCTGGTGCCGTTCCACGGCGTCGCGCACGTGGGGTACATCCCGGGCACGGACGGCCGGATCACGGGGCTGTCCAAGCTCGCGCGTCTCGTCGACCTCTACGCCAAGCGGCCACAGGTGCAGGAGCGGCTCACCACGCAGGTCGCCGACGCGCTGGTGCGGATCCTGGCGCCGCGCGGCGTGATCGTCGTCTTCGAGTGCGAGCACCTGTGCATGTCGATGCGCGGCATCCGCAAGCCCGGTGCCAAGACGATGACCAGCGCCGTCCGAGGGCAGCTGCGCGACCCCGCCACGCGCGCCGAGGCGATCAGCCTCATCCTCGGGTGACCGTGCGCGTCTAGCCTGACCCCGTGCCCGCCCGCCATCCGCTCGGTCTGCCGTCGTCACTGTCGGTCCTGGACCGCTGCCTGGTGATGGGCGTCCTCAACGTGACACCGGACTCGTTCTCCGACGGGGGCCGGTGGAGCGAAGCCGATGTCGCCGTCGCGCACGGACTCGAGATGGTCGCTCGCGGCGCCGACCTCGTCGATGTGGGCGGGGAGTCCACCCGTCCCGGGTCCGTCCGGGTCGACCTCGAGGTCGAGCTGACCCGCGTGCTGCCCGTGGTTCGTGGGCTCGTCGCCGCGGGCGCGGTGGTCAGTGTCGACACGATGCGTGCGGAGGTGGCGCAGGCCGCGGTCGAGGCGGGTGCCGGAGTCGTCAACGACGTGAGCGGTGGCCTGGCCGACGCGCGCATGCACGCCGTCGTGGCCGGCCTCGGCGTCCCGTACGTCGCGATGCACTGGCGCGACTCGGCGGGTCTGATGGACCACGGGCTCACGTCGTACGCCGACGTCGTCACCGACGTCGCAGCCGAGCTGCGCGGGCGGGTCGCGGACGCCGTTGGTGCGGGGGTGGACGCGCGCTCGATCGTCGTCGACCCGGGCCTCGGCTTCGCCAAGGAGGCGGAGCACAACTGGGCGCTGCTGCGCGGTCTCGGGCGGCTGCGCGAGCTCGGGCACCCGGTGCTGGTCGGCGCCTCGCGCAAGCGGTTCCTCGGCTCGCTGCTGGCGGTCGACGGGGAGCCTCGAGCGATGCCCGAGCGCGACCGCGCGACCGACGCCGTGAGCGCGCTCGCGGCGACAGCCGGCGCCTGGTGCGTCCGGGTGCACGACGTGCGGGGCAGCCGTGATGCCGTCGAGGTGGCGGCGGCATGGCTGCGTGGGTGAGGGTGGGGCCGTGACGTTCCCGGGTGAAGGACTCGACCGCATCGCGGTGACCGGCATCGCCGCGCGCGGCTTTCACGGCGTGCTCGCGCAGGAGAAGCGCGATGGCCAGATGTTCCTCGTCGATGTCGCGCTCGGCGTCGACACGCGTGAGGCTGCGGCGTCCGACGACCTCGCCCGCACCGTCGACTACTCAGCCGTCGCGGCCGAGGTGGTGAGCCTCGTGTCGACCGGGTCCTTCGACCTGATCGAGACCCTCGCCCGCCGGATCGCCGACGCGTGCCTCGCCTTCGACCTGGTCGAGGCGGTCGAGGTCACGGTGCACAAGCCCGAGGCACCGGTGGGCGTCCCGTTCGCGGACGTGACTGTCACCATCGTGCGGCGCCGATGAGACGGGTCGCGTTCGGTCTCGGCGCCAACCTCGGCGACCGGGTGGCGGCGCGGCAAGGGGCCGTCGACCACCTGGCTCCGCACCTGGTGGGCGCGGTCGTCTCGTCGGTGTACGAGACCGCACCTGTCGGTGGCCCGGAGCAGCCCGACTACGCCAACGCCGTCCTCGTCGGCGAGAGCGATGCCTCCCCGGTGGAGCTGCTCGCCCTCGCGCACCAGGCGGAGGAGTCCTGGGCGCGCACCCGGGAGGTGCGCTGGGGACCGCGCACCCTCGACGTCGACCTGCTGGTGGTCGGTGACGTCAGCTCGGTCGACCCCGGGCTGACCCTGCCGCACCCACGCGCCGCGGATCGTGCCTTCGTCCTGGTCCCGTGGGTCGAGGCCGATGCCGACGCCGTCATCCCCGGCACGGGTCGGGTCGCCGATCTGGTCGCGACCGTGACCGGCGACGTACGCCGTCGCACGGACGTCGCCCTGCACGTGGCGGGTGGATGACCCACCACCGCCTCGCCGCACGGGGAGGCCTTCTCACCCGAGCCGGCGCGATGCACCTGGCGGCCGGATGACCCCGACCCGGGCGCGGTCGCTCCTCACCCTCGCCCTGCTTGCGGCGGTCGGTGGCTGGGCGCTCACCAGGCTGGTGGACGCCTACGCCGGGCGCAGCCTGCCCGTGCCGTGGAGCGCGCCCGCGGTGATGGTGCTGCTCGCCCTCGCTCTCGCGATCTGGGCCCGTGGCACCCGCGCACGTCTCGAGCGACGACCGGGCACCAAGCCGCTCGAGCCGCTCGTGGCCGCGCGCACGGCTGCGCTAGCCATGGCCGGGTCGCGGACGGGCGCGCTCGTGGCCGGGTTCTACGCCGGCGTCGCGGTCGCGCTCACCCCGTCGTGGTCGGTGGCCTACACCCGTGAGCTGATCCTGGCGGCCGTGCTCACGGTGCTGGCCGCGGGCCTCGTCGTGGCCACCTCGCTCTGGCTGGAGCGGATCTGCCGGCTCCCACCGGAGTCCGCCGGCGGCGACACCCCCTAGGGTCGTGGGCATGAGCGAAGACATCGTGCTCGAGGACCTGCCCTACGCCGAGCTGCGCGACCGCGCCTTCGCGGTGGCGGAGGAGCGTCGCGACCTGGGCTTCTTCATCGACCTGTTCAACCACACGCCCGCGATGCACGACGCCTCCGACGAGGGCGGATCCCTCGGCGACATCAGCGGCAGCATCGTCGAGTCGGTCCGAGCCGCTCGCCAGGCGTTCGGCGAAGAGTCCGTCGGCCCGCTCGAGCCCCTCTTCCGAGCCCGCTTCGCCACCTACATCCGCGAGCACACCCCCCACTGACCCCAGCTTCTGCGTTGAACGGGACGGGTCGGGGGCCGCGCGGTCAGTGAGGGAGGCGGGCGGCGGCTCGTAAGCCGCCGGTCGGGGTGGCACCGAGCCAGACCTCGCCACCACCCGCGCGTGCCAGTGCGGCCACCACGGCGAGACCCAGGCCGCTGCCGGCGCCGTCCTGACGGCCGCGCCAGAACCGGTCGAAGGCCCGGCCGCGGTCCTCGGTGGGCAGCCCTGGTCCGTCGTCGTCGACGGTGAGCAGCACGCCGGTCGCCTCGTCCCGCACTCCCACGACGATCGTGCTGCCCTCGGGTGCGACCTCGAGCGCATTGTCGAGGTAGTTGTCGATGATCTGCTCGGCCGCGCTGGGCACGGCCCGCGCGAGCGCCGCACCGGGGGAGTCGAACCGGATCGTCACGGATCGCTCGGCCGCGAGCGGTGCCCATGCCTCGACCCGGTCGGCGGCCACCTGATGGAGGTCGACGGTCACGGTCTCCTGGTCGCGGCCCTCGGCGCGAGCGAGCATGAGCAGCCCGTCGACGAGGCGTTGGAGCCGGTCGATCTCGTCGCGCGCCGCGTCGACCTGACTCGCGGCGGGGTCGCCGTCGGCCATGAGCTCCGCGGCGCGGTCGAGCCGGAGCCGCAGCGCGGTCAACGGCGTACGCAGCTGGTGCGAGGCGTCACCGGCAAAGCCCCGCTGCGACTCCACGACGCCCTGCACCCGATCGGCCATGGTGTTGAACGACTCCGCGAGCTCTTCGATCTCGCCGCCGCCGCTCACGTCGGCGCGGGCGGTGAGGTCGCCGTCGGCGATCCGCTCGGCCGCGTCGCGCAACCGGCGGATCCGCCGGGTCACCGTCGATGCGACCAGCACCGCGATGACGCCGGCAGCGCACAGGGTGACGACGGCGGCGAAGCCGAGGCCGCGCACCCGCTGCTCGACGGTGGCGTTGAACTCCGCGAGCGAATAGCTCAGCCGCACCGCGCCGAGCTTCGCCGCTCCGGCTCGGACCGGGACCGCGACGTAGAGGATCGGCTCGCCCAGCGTGACGGAGTTCCGCTCGCCGGAGGCGGCGCGACCGTCGAGGGCGGAGGAGATCTCGGGCCTGCTGGCGAAGTTGCGTCCGATGTCCTTGGGGTCCGATGCCGCGACCGCGTCGCCGTCGGACCCGACCACGATCACGACGGCACCGGTCGTGCGCGCGTACGCCTGCACCACGGCGCTCAGTGCGGCGGAGGGGTCAGGGTCGGGCGAGTCGAGCACCGCGACCGAGGCGCCGGCGAGGGTGAAGGCCTCGCGCTGGAGCCCCGTCACCAGCCGGTCGCGCTCGACGGTGCGCAGGTAGGACGCGAGGGGGACGGTCTGCACGAGGAGGACGACCGCAGTGAAGCCGACCAGCACCGCGACCAGCCGCCACCTCACGCGCGGCTCACGGCGACCCGAGCCGGAAGCCCACGCCGCGCACGGCCTCGATCCAGGCGGGGTCGCCGAGCTTTTTCCGGATCGCGGCCACGTGCGCGTCGACGGTCTTCGTCGCGCCGTACCAGTGGCCTTCCCACACGTGCTCGAGGATCTCGGTGCGTCGGCGTACGGCACCGGGGTCGTCGGCGAGGTAGGCGAGGACGTCGAACTCCTTGGCGGTGAGCGCGATCTCGGTGCCGTCGACGTGCACGCGCTGCGTACGCCGGTCGATGGTCAGCCGACCGAGCTCTTGCGTCGCCGCGGACGGCGCCACCGGGAGCGACTGCACGCGTCGCAGCACCGCACGGATCCGGGCCGCGAGCTCACGCATGCCGTAGGGCTTGGTGAGATAGTCGTCGGCTCCGAGCTCGAGGGCGATGACCCGGTCGGCCTCGTCGCCGCGCGCGCTCAGGACGATGATCGGCACCTCGGACGCCGAGCGGATCCGTCGGCAGACCTCCTGCCCGTCGATGTCAGGCAGGCCGAGATCGAGCAGGACGACGTCGTACGGCGCTGCGGCGGCGGTGGCGGCCGACAGTGCGGTGTGCCCGGTGGAGACGTGGTCGGCCTCGAAGCCGAGAGCCCGCAGGCCGTCGAGCGAGGAGGCGGCCAACGCCCGGTCGTCCTCGACGAGCAGGATCCGCATCAGGCCATTGTGTCCGCCGAGGCAGGTGGAGGGGCCACCGAGCAGCCGGGTGGGCCGGATCGGGCCAGGATCTTCGACGAATCTTGGACGAGCGGCGGATCGGTCGAGGACCATGCCGGGCTAGCGTGACGAGGGCGCCGGGACGACGGTGCTCCCGCGGCGCCCGGCCGAGGTGAACCAACTGTGGTTTTTACCATTTCAACAGATGCCTCTAAAGCAGGCGATGCTGATGAAAGCTTTACCAGGACTGTACAATTGGGCCTGTTTAAGTAGATCAGGTATCGCTTCTATCTGTCTTTCACCTCAGCTTTAACTACTTTGCC
>JANMMN010000381.1:0-2257 GCA_031373405.1 Actinomycetes bacterium | reverse complement strand
TCGAACGCGCCCGCGAGATCCTCAGTCGAGGTCGTTGACGATCACGCGTGTGACGTCCGCACCGAGTCGGACGAGGTCGTCGGCGAACCCCTCGTAACCGCGGTCGACATGGTGCGGCTCGAACACCGTCGTGACTCCCTCAGCGACCAGCCCGGCGAGAACCAGTCCTGCGCCCGCCCGGATGTCGGCGGCCTCGACCGGGGCACCCGAGAGCGACTCGCGGCCGCGGACCATCGCGTGATGACCGTCGGTGCGCACATCGGCACCGAGCCTGACCATCTCGTTGACGAAGCGGAACCTGGCTTCGAACAGGTTCTCGGTGACCATCGCGGCTCCACGGGCGATGGAGTTCAGCGCGATGAACTGCGGCTGAAGGTCGGTCGGGAAGCCCGGATACGGAAGCGTCACGACGTCGACAGCACGGGGACGGTCGACGCAGCGGACCCGGAATCCGTCGTCGAGCAGGTCGATCTGGGCCCCGGCGTGCGTGAGCTTGTCGAGCGCGATCTCGAGGTGCCGGGCGTCGGCGTTGCGGATGCTGACGTCGCCACGTGTCATCACCGCGGCCACGGCCCACGTGCCTGCGACGAGCCGGTCCGGCACGGTGGTGTGGTCGGTGGGGTGCAGCGTGTCGACCCCCTCGATCGTCAGGGTCGAGGTGCCCACGCCGTCGAGCTGCGCGCCCATCGCCTGCAGCATCCGGCAGATGTCGACGATCTCCGGCTCGCGTGCCGCATTGTCGATGACCGTCGTCCCGGTGGCGAGGACGGCAGCCATGAGCAGGTTCTCGGTCGCGCCGACGCTGGGGAAGTCGAGCCACACCGTGGCACCGCGCAGACGCTCGCTGCGCGTGGCGATGAGGAAGCCGTGCTCGCTGCGCACGGTGGCACCGAGACGCTCGAGTCCCGCCACATGCAGGTCGAGCCCGCGGCTGCCGATGTTGTCGCCACCGGGGAGGGCGACATCGGCCTCCCCGCACCGAGCCAGCAGCGGACCGAGCACGTTGATGGAGGCCCGAAGCTTGCGGACGAGGTCGTAGTCGGCCTTGTGCGAGGGAACCTCGGGAACCGTGATCGTCACCGTGCGCGTCGTCGGGTCACGGACGACGCCGCATCCGAGGCGGCGCAGCAGCTCGGCCATGTACTCGACGTCGAGGATGTCCGGCACCTCGCGCAGGGTCGTGGTGCCCACCGCCAACAACGAGGCAGCCATGAGCTTGAGCACGCTGTTCTTGGCGCCGGTGACCCGCACCTCGCCGGCCAACCGGGCGCCACCCACGATCCGGAAGGCCTCCACGCGCCCGAGGATAGGGGACCCGGGCACCCGGTTCCGACGGGCCGACCACCGCGACCCCCGGTTAGGCTCGCACCATGGTCAACCTCACCCGGATCTACACCCGCACCGGCGACGACGGCACCACCGCTCTCGGTGACATGTCGCGGGTGAGCAAGAACGACCTGCGCCTGCAGGCCTACGCCGACACTGACGAGGCCAACTCCTCGATCGGTGTCGCGCTCGCCCTCGGCGGCCTCGCCGAGGACGTCCGCACACTGCTCACGAGGGTGCAGAACGACCTCTTCGACGTGGGGGCCGACCTGTGCACGCCCGTGGTCGCCGACCCCGAGTACCCGCCGCTACGGGTGGAGCAGGCCTACGTCGATGCGCTCGAGGCCGCGTGCGACGACTACAACGGCAGGCTCGAGGCGCTGCGCTCGTTCGTGCTGCCCGGTGGCACCGCCGGCTCAGCGCTGCTGCACGTCTCGCGCACCGTCGTACGGCGGTCGGAGCGCTCGGTCTGGGCCGCGTTGGCGGTGCACTCAGCGGTGATGAACCCGCTGACCGCGACGTATCTCAACCGGCTCTCAGACCTGCTGTTCATCCTGGCCCGGCACGCCAACCTCGGGGCCGGCGGCGACGTCCTCTGGGTCCCCGGCGCCAACCGCTAGCGCCACCCGCACCCCCACCCGCCTGCGTTCGGCTCGAGGTCGGAGGGGTCATCGAGCGCCGGCGGCGTGCTCCTTGTGCTGGTCGGCGAGGGGCGACCTTGAGGCGGGTCTCCGCCCGGCTGATCGCGGCCATCTCGTCGGCGGTGTCCGCGCCGGCCGCCTTGGCCCGGTCGAGGGCCTGCTGAGCGCGCTCGACGTCGATCTCGCCACCGAGCTCGGCGCTCTCGGCGAGGATCGCGACGTTGTCGGAGTCGACCGAGAAGAACCCGCCGTGCACGGCCGCACTGATGACGCGGCCGTCGGTGGTCGTG
>JANMMN010000324.1:0-3915 GCA_031373405.1 Actinomycetes bacterium | reverse complement strand
TCGGTCGCCAGGGCGCGGGCCCGCGCCCGGACGTCGTCGGTGAGCAGCAGCTCGCGGCACGGCGGTGCCCACAGCCCCTGGTCGGCGACCTCGAGCGAACGCTGGTCGATGACCTTGAAGTAGCGCACCTCCTCGACGGTGTCGCCCCAGAACTCGAGGCGCACAGGATGCTCCTCCGTCGGGGGGAACACGTCGAGGATGCCGCCGCGCACCGCGAACTGACCGCGCTTGTCGACCAGGTCGGTGCGGATGTAGGCCGCGGCCGACAGGCGACGGACGAGGTCGTCCATCGTGATGTCGTCACCGCTGCGCACCGCCACCGGCTCGAGGTCACCGAGCCCGGTCACGAGCGGTTGCAGCACGGCGCGGATCGGTGCGACGAGCACGCGCACCGGACCGTTCGCGGGGTCGTCCGCATCGGGATGCGCGAGGCGACGCAGCACACCGAGGCGGCGTCCGACGGTGTCGCTGGAGGGGCTGAGCCGCTCGTGCGGCAACGTCTCCCACGCCGGGAACTCCGCGACCACGTGCGGGGGCAGCAGGCTGCTCAACGCCGCCGCGAGGTCCTCCGCCTCACGCGCCGTGGCGGTCACGGCCAGCACCGGTCGGTCACCGGCGCTCGGTGCGGCCAGCGCGGCGATGGCGAGCGGGTAGGCAGCCGAGGCAGCGGTGAGCTCGAGCGCCTCGGTCGCCTGCGCCGTCCCGGTGCGGCGGGCCCGGCGTACGGCCTCGGCGATGGCCGGCTCCTGGACCAGCGCGTCGACGAGACCGACGAGGGTCGAGGACATGGGCGCCTTCCGTCTGAGCCGCAACGCACGACAGGAGCCCCGCACCTCGGGCGAGGGCGGGGGTGGGGGTGGGCCCGGGGGCCGACCCCGAGGCTACGTCGCCCCCCGCCCCCGACGCGACCCGCGCGCCGTGCACGATCTCGTCGGGGGCGGATCCTGCGCCCGACGTCGGGGTGCGACACGGCGTACGAGGTGGTGCCAGCCCTCGGATGCAGGCGCGCGCCGGCCCTGAGCCTCCGCTGCGCGGCGTGAGAGACGTCTCGACGTCGCGATCGACACCAACTCTCGACCCCGTCGGTGGGACACTGGGACCAGCTCAGGAGGTCACGATGATGGACCCGTCCGCCACCCTGCTCGCGGCTCGCACCGAGATCGTCGACGAGGCCATGTCCTCGTTGCAGTCCTCGCACCAGGTGCACTACGAGTCCGCGGGAGACCTGTTCACCCGCCTACGCCTCGAGGATCTCTACGACCTGGTCGTCACGGCGATCCGGGATCGCGACCTCTCGCCAGTGACGGCGTACGCCGGCCAGGTCGCCGACGAACGCTTCAACGCCGGCTTCGACGTCTCCGAGGTGCAGACCGCGTTCAACGCGCTCGAGACCGCGATGTGGCGGCGGATCATCTCGGCCGAGCCACCGGAGAGCCTCGCCGAGTCGATCGGGCTCGTAGGCACGGTGTTCGGCCAGGCCAAGGACGCGCTGGCCAGGGCGTACGTGTCACTCGCGGCGCACCGCCACGTCACCTCGCTCGACCTCTCGGCGCTCTTCCGCGGCACCAACTCCTGAGGGCGCGCCGGAGCGGGCCTCAGCCGCGCACGGCAGCGCGCACCGCATCGGCCAGCGCGGGGATGCACATCACGATGCCTGGCTGCACGAGACCTGGGCCGTTGAAAGCGAATCCGCCACCCCCGGGTGCGGTGCACCACAGCCCGCGGTGCAGCGCGATCCCGAGCGGTGCCGCGAGGTCCCAGTCGCTGAAACCGCTGTCGTGCAGGTAGATCTCGGCGCGACCGGCGAAAACCTCCGCGGCCTTGGCGCCCACCGACCCCACCTGGACCACCTCGACACCGAGCGCGCTGCCCCCGGACTCCTGCAGCGCCACGGCGAGACGGTGGGTGACGCCGTCGAGGTCGACCGGTCGGCGTGAACGTGACACCACCACGCGCACCGGTCGGTCCGTCGGGATCGCGCCCGGTGCGGCCACGTCGTCGAGCACGGAGTACGTCGTGCCCTGCGACGGCAGGTCGACTGTTGCCGCAGACAGCACGCCGACAGCGCCGTCGGTGCGGGTCCACAGCGCGACATGGACGGCGAAGTCGTCGCGGCCCTGCCCGTACTCCCACGTGCCATCGAGCGGGTCGACGATCCACACCCGGGCGGCACTCAGCCGGGTGTCGTCGCCGATCCCCTCCTCGGTGAGCAGGACGTCCTCCGGTCGCGCCGAGGCCAGCCGTCGCTCGATGAGCAGGTGCGCCTCGCGGTCGGCGGTGTCGCGCAGCAGCCGCGACCGCTCGCGGTCGTGCGGGTCCAGCGCACCGAAGGACCGGCGTACGTCGATCAGCAGCCGGCCAGCCTCGCGCGCGACGTCGAGCGAGAGCTCTGCGTCGGTGACCTCGACGGGGCCGGTCACGTGTTGAACCGGTTCTGCGCCCGCTCGAGCCCCTCGGCGACGAGCAGCTCGACCGCGTCGGCGGCGTCGGACACCAGCAGGTCGAGCTCCTTGCGCTCGACCGAGGACCACGGCTTGAGGACGAAGTCCGCAGGGTCCTGGCGACCGGGTGGCCGGCCGATCCCGACGCGGACCCGGTAGAACTCGCCGGTGCCGGTGGAGCGCCGGATCGACTTGAGCCCGTTGTGGCCGTTGTCGCCGCCGCCGAGCTTGAGCCGCAGCCCGACGAACGGGAGGTCGAGCTCGTCGTGCACGACGACGAGGTGCTCGAACGGGACCTTGTAGAAGTCGAGCAGGCCCTTGACCGGCCCGCCCGACTCGTTCATGTACGTCGTCGGCCGCGCGAGCACGGCGCGATGACCCTGCAGCCGCTCCTCCGAGACATGCGCGCGGGCCCGCTTGTGGGTGGCGAACGTGCCGCGCACCCGTGCCGCGAGCTCCTCGACGACGAGGTAGCCGACGTTGTGGCGGGTCGCGGCGTACTCCGGTCCCGGGTTGCCCAGTCCGACGACGAGCCAGGGCGCGGTCTCGGTGCTCACGGCCGTCATCCTCCCGCACGAACGACAGGACGCCCCGCACCCGAGGGTGCGAGGCGTCCTGGACGGTTTTCCCGGTCGGGCGCGATCAGGCCTCGTCGGCCTCGTCGGTGGCGACGGGAGCGGCGGTGTCGGAGTGCAGCTCGACGTCCATCTCCTCGTTCGAGGGCTTCTCGAGCAGCGCCGCGGCCGCAGCGGCCTCGGCCTCGAGGCCGGCCTCGACGCGGTCAGCAGCCTCGGACTTGGTGATGAGCACGAGGTCGACGTGCTCGAGCACGCGCTTGACCGGGTCGCGCTGGACGTCGCGGGGGGCGACCAGCTGCTTGGTGCCCTCGAACTCGACCTCGAGCACCAGGCCCGCGTAGCGCAGGGCGAGAGTGAGCTCGTGGTCGGGCAGCGAGACGTGGCGCAGCTCGGTGCCCTGGCCGTAGATGACGGCGGGCACGAAGCCCGCACGCCGGGTGCGGCGCGCGGCGCCCTTGCCGAAGTCTGAACGCGGTTCCGCCTTGATGCTGACCTGGGCCATCAATTTCTCCTCGTACGTCTGGCGTGGCCGCACGCGTGAGTTCGCGCGAGCACGGGCAGCGGTGCGGCGCGCGGGGACACGCGCCACGGTGGAACGGGTTCGTGGGTGCCTCGCCTCGCGGCAGGGCGGTCGGCGCCTCGGCATGAGCGGCGGGCGCGCAGATGACCGCGCGATCCGCGTCGATCACGGAACGCCGCCGATCTCACGACCGACAGCGCACCCTCGCCGGGGAGCCCACCGAGTCTAATCCGCCCCCGCCGTATCCCCAAACCCACCCCAGCCCCCGTCCCCGATGCCCAGAGGCGGTACGCCGAAGGGCCGGGATCGGCAAGGACCGGGGTTCGGCGCGCCCACTGCGCCGATCCCCGCGACGCAGCCGCTGGCGAGGCGCCAC
>JANMMN010000317.1:0-30393 GCA_031373405.1 Actinomycetes bacterium | reverse complement strand
CCCGAAGACCGGGGGCGGCTACGACCCGCTCACCGCTGCGCCGGCGCCCATCACGCCCGCCCAGCGCAAGGAGGCGGGCGTCGATGCCGTCCCGGAGGCCGAGGGTGAGACCGCGGACGCGAGCGAGGTCGAGGCCTCGGGCGGTTCGCCGAGCGTGGGGACCTCGCTCGGGAGCACCTCGAGCGACTGAGCGCAGGCGGTGCCGTCAGCCCAGCGGGCCGGACGTGTGCCGGTGGGTGGCGACGAAGCCGAGCGCGGTGTAGACCGCGCGGGCCGCGGCGTTGTCGGAGTACATCCCCAGTGTCACGGCGGGTCGGCCCTCGGCGAACGCGTCACGGGTGACCGCGCCGCAGAGTCCCTTCGCGAGACCGCGGCCGCGCCGGGCGGGGTGGGTCGCGACGTTGTTCAGGTGGGCCGCGCCGGAGCGCAGGTGGGTCACCGCGGTGATGGCCACGAGACCTCCGGTGCCGTCCACGTCGTCTCCGCTGTCGAGGATCGCTGCCCAGCGGGCCACTCGGGCGTCGCCCGGTCGGATCGGTGCGTCGGGTGACGCGAGCGCCAGCATCGGCTCGAGCCGGGGGTCGTTCCCGTCGAGGTCGATGACCTCCGGCCAGTCGGTGCCGGGCGCGGGCGTCGGAGGGACCTCGCAGAACCAGGCGTCCCACTCGCTCGTCCGGGTCGGGCGCACGCGGGTCGGTAGCAGCCCGAGGCCGCCGCGGGGGACCGTGACGCCGGTGAACGATTTCTGCGGTGTGCGCTCGCTGAGCCGGACGACGAGGTCCGCGGCGGCGGCCACTGCCCGGGGGTCGTCGGGTGTCGCCGCGAGCGCCGTGAGCCAGCGCGCCGCTCGGAAGCTGCTCCACGAGCACCATGCCGCCGCGAGCCCGGGGGAGACCTCGACGGCCTCGAAGGTGCCCGGCTCCACGTCATAGCGGATGAACGGATCCTCCGGCAGTGCAGCCCGGACCACGTCGAAGAGGTCCTGCTGGCGCGCGTCGGGTGCCGGGGTCACGCCCATCAGCCTCTCAAAGGCCATGCTCTGCTCGAGACCCTGGCCGACCCGTCACTGCCTGCGTGTCCACGTGCCGGGACGGTTAGGGTCTCGGGGTGACGGCGAGCCTGTTCGACGAGGGGACGTCGTCGGCGCGCGCCTCGGCACCGCTCGCTGTCCGCATGCGCCCCCGGTCCCTCGAGGAGCTTGTCGGTCAGCAGCACCTGCTCGCCGCAGGATCACCCTTGCGGCGCCTGATCTCTGCGGCGCAGGACGGCGGCCCAGGCCCCACGAGCGTCATCCTCTGGGGCCCGCCCGGCACGGGGAAGACGACTCTCGCCTCACTCGTGAGCACCTCCACCGGTCGCCGATTCGTCCAGCTCTCCGCCGTCACGGCCGGGGTCAAAGACGTCCGCGAGGTGATCGACCGGGCACGTGACGCGCTCGGCATGCAGGACATCGGCACCGTGCTGTTCGTCGATGAGGTGCACCGGTTCTCCAAGACCCAGCAGGATGCGCTGCTGCCGGCGGTCGAGAACGGCTGGGTAACCCTCGTGGCAGCCACGACCGATAACCCGTCGTTCTCGGTGATCTCGCCGCTGCTGTCCCGGTCGATCGTGCTCACCCTCGCGCCGCTGGCTGACGAGGACGTGCGGGGGCTGCTGCGTCGCGCTGTGCAGGATCCGCGCGGTCTCGACGCCGCGGCGACGCTCTCGACCGAGGCCGAGGACCATCTGCTGCGGATCGCCGGCGGCGACGCGCGGCGAGCGCTCACGGGCCTCGAGGCCGCGGCCGGAGCCGCCCTCGACACCGGATCGTCCGTCATCGACCTCGCCTCGGTCGAGCGGGCATTCGATCGCGCGGCCCCGCGCTACGACCGAGACGGCGACCAGCACTACGACGTGATCAGCGCGTTCATCAAGAGCCTGCGCGGCTCGGACGTCGACGCGGCCCTGCACTACCTGGCCCGGATGCTCGAGGCCGGGGAGGACCCGCGATTCATCGCCCGGCGCCTGGTGATCCTCGCGAGCGAGGACATCGGCCTCGCCGACCCGTCGGCACTGCAGACCGCGACCGCGGCAGCGTCCGCCGTCGCGCTGATCGGCCTGCCCGAAGGGCGCCTCCCGCTGGCCCAGGCGACGATCGCGCTCGCCCTCGCGCCGAAGTCCAACGCGGTCACGCTCGCCATCGGCGCGGCAGAGAACGACGTACGCCGAGGGCTCATCGGCCCCGTGCCTGCGCAGCTGCGCGACTCGCACTACGCGCGCGCCGCAGAGCACGGCCACGGCGTGGGCTACGTCTACCCCCACGACGTGCCGGGAGCGGTCGCTGCGCAGCAGTACGCGCCCGACCAGGCCGGCGACCGTCGCTACTACGTCCCCACGCGGTATGGAGCCGAAGCGAGGTACGCCGACGTCCTCGACCGGCTGCGCGTCGCGCTGGGCCGGGAGAACGCAGCCGTCGGTGAGCCGAGCCCGCGGGTAGGCTCGGAGCCCCAGCGGGACGAGTCGACCGAGGAGACCTGAGCCATGCGCCGCATGTTCTGGCTGTCTGTAGGAGCTGCCGCCGGCTACTACGCCGCCCGGCGCGGGGAGCAGGCGCTCGAGCAGGCCCGGGCCCGCGGAGTGGTCGGCAACGTGACCCTCGCGGCCACGACCGCGAGCAAGGTGGCGGCATCGGCGACCAAGGCCGCTGTCGCCGTGGGCGAGGCCGCCGGGTCTCGAACGCGGCGCGCGGCCGAGAGCACGACCCCGATCGACCCGATCGCGTCACCGACGGGTGCTGCCCACCACGACGTCACCTCCCGAGAGGCCCGACCCTGATGGACTCCGCCGAGATCCGCAGCCGGTTCCTGCGCTTCTACACCGAGCGGGGCCACACCTCGGTGCCGTCGGCGTCGTTGCTCCTCGACGACCCCACCTTGCTGTTCGTCAACGCCGGCATGGTCCCGTTCAAGCCGTACTTCCTGGGCGAGGCGCCGGCCCCGTGGCCCACGGCGACGTCCGTGCAGAAGTGTGTGCGCACCCTCGACATCGACGAGGTCGGCAAGACCACGCGGCATGCGTCGTTCTTCCAGATGGCCGGCAACTTCAGCTTCGGCGACTACTTCAAGGACAAGGCCATCCCCTTCGCGTGGGAGCTGCTGACGCGCCCGCAGTCCGATGGAGGGTTCGGGTTCGCCGAGGACAAGCTGTGGGCCACGGTCTACGACAGCGATGACGAGGCGCTCGAGATCTGGCACCGCGTGGTCGGGCTCCCGCTCGACCGCATCCAACGCCGTGACGCCAAGGACAACTACTGGTCGATGGGCGTGCCCGGGCCCGGCGGCCCCTGTTCGGAGATCTACTACGACCGCGGGCCGGAGCACGGGATCGAGGGCGGCCCTGTCGCCGACGAGGACCGCTACCTCGAGGTCTGGAACCTCGTGTTCATGCAGCACGAGCTCTCCGCGGTCCGCTCCAAGCTCGACTTCGACATCCGGGGTGACCTGCCGGCGAAGAACATCGACACCGGCATGGGGCTCGAGCGCATGGCGGCACTGCTCCAGGGTGTCGAGAACATCTACGAGATCGACACGACCCGGGTCATCCTCGATCGGGCGGTCGAGCTGTCTGGGGCGCGGTACGGCGCCGACCACGACGACGACGTACGGCTGCGCGTCGTGGCCGACCACGCCCGCACGGTGGCCTTCCTCATCCAGGACGGCGTCCTGCCCGGCAACGAGGGGCGCGGCTACGTCCTGCGGCGCATCCTGCGTCGGGTCGTGCGCAACATGCGCCTGCTCGGTGCCGGTGACCCGGTCATGGCGGAGCTGATCGCCGCGTCCGTCACGGCCATGGGCCCGCAGTACCCCGAGCTGGTCGTCGACGCAGGGAGGTTGTCGAGCATCGCGGCGGCGGAAGAGAGTCTGTTCGCGCAGACCTTGCGCACCGGCACGACCATCTTCGACTCCGCCGTCGTCGACCTGCAGCGGGCCGGCGGGAGCACGCTCGCCGGCGACCAGGCCTTCGCGCTGCACGACACGTTCGGCTTCCCGATCGACCTGACGCTCGAGATGGCCGCCGAGAAGGGCATCGAGGTCGACCAGGACGGCTTCCGCCGGTTGATGGCCGAGCAGCGCGACCGGGCCAAGGCAGATGCGCGCCAGCGCAAGGCGGGTCACATCAGCACCACGGTCTACCGAGACATCATGGACGCGAGCGGGGTCACGGCGTTCACCGGCTACGACGAGGTCGTGTCCGAGGCAACGCTGCGCGGTCTGCTCGTGGACGGCGTCGACGTCACCTCGGCTCGCGAGGGCGACTCGATCGAGGTCGTTCTCGACCGGACCCCGTTCTACGCCGAGGGCGGTGGTCAGCTCGCCGATGCGGGCACGATCACCCTGACCGACGGCAGCCGGCTGGTGATCGACGACGTACAGCAGCCGGTTCCTGGGCTCTACGTCCACCGGGGTCGCGTCGTCGCCGGGGAGGTCACTGTCGGCGACCTCGTCGTCGGCCGCGTCGACCTCGAGCGCAGGCGCGCGATCTCGCGGGCGCACACGGCCACGCACCTGGTGCACAAGGCGTTCCGTGAGGCGCTGGGGGACACCGCGACCCAGATGGGCTCGGAGAACTCGCCCGGACGGTTCCGCTTCGACTTCCCGCTCGCCTCGGCCGTGCCGGCCTCCGTGCTGGCCGACGTCGAGGCTCGCGTCAACGACGTGCTGGCCGAGGATCTCGCCGTCCACGCCGAGTACATGACCCAGGATGCGGCCCGTGCGGCCGGCGCGATGGCGCTCTTCGGCGAGAAGTACGGCGACCGGGTGCGCGTGGTCTCGGTCGGGGACTGGGCCCGTGAGCTCTGCGGCGGCACGCACGCCCAAAGCTCCGGTCAGGTCGGCCTGGTCAAGTTCCTCAGCGAAGGCTCGATCGGAGCCGGCGTACGCCGCGTCGAGGCGATCGTCGGGGTCGACGCATACCGCTTCCTGGCTCGTGAGCATCTGCTGCTCTCGCAGCTCTCCGAGATCGTCAAGGCTCGTCCGGAGGAGCTGCCCGAACGGATCGACGCCGTGCTGACCCGGCTCAAGGACGCGGAGCGCGAGATCGCGCGGATGCGTTCGGCCAGCCTCGTGGCCAACCTCGACGGGCTGATCGGGGTCGGAGAGGACATCGGGACCGTCCGGGCCTGGACCTTCGTCGCGCCCGAGGGCACCGACGCCGGCGGCCTGCGCGAGCTGGTCACGAAGGGGCGCGACGCCGCCCGGCGGGAGATCCCCTCGGTGGTGGTGGGCGCCAGCGTGGCCGACGGCCGGGTGTCGGTGGTCGTCGCCACGAACGACGCGGGTCGCGCAGCCGGCCAGTTGGCCACCACTGTGCTCCAGGCCGCGCTGGCGGTTCTCGGCGGCCGCGGGGGCGGCAAGGCCGACCTGGCTCAGGGCGGCGGCACCGACCCGACGGCGGTGGCGGCGGCGTTCGAGGCGGCGAAGGATGCCGTCCGGGGGGCGTCCGGCGCGTGAGCTCGACCACACCGGGCACCTTCCGGCGCGGGATCCGGATCGGGATCGATGTCGGCTCCGTCCGAGTGGGCGTGGCCAGAACCGATCCCGACGGCGTGCTCGCCGTGCCCGTCGCGACGCTGGCGCGGCCCGCCTCCGCCTCGGCACCGAGGGCCGACCTGGCGGCGCTGGTCGACCTCGTGGCCGAGTTCGAGCCGCTCGAGATCGTCGTGGGGCTGCCGCTGGGGCTCGACGGCGCCGAGGGGGCAGCGGCGACCGCCGCGCGCAGCTACGCCCGCGACCTCCTCGCGATGCTGCGTGAGCGTGGCTGGACCGTGCCGGTGCGCCTGCTCGACGAGCGACTCTCGACCACCCAGGCCACGCGGAGCCTCCGGGCAGCTGGTCGCGACTCGCGGAGCGGTCGCTCCGTGGTCGACCAGGCCGCGGCTGTCATCATCGTCCAGCACGCTCTCGACAGCGAGCGTGCGACGGGCACCCCTCCGGGTGCCCTGATCGACCTGGATGAGGACCCTTCATGAGCCAGCTCGGCCTCGGCATGACGCAGGACGGCGGTGCGGAGGGCCCGCGGGCGCCCCGCGGCTCGAGCAGCAGCCGAGGGCCGCTGCTGATCGCCGTGGCCGCCCTCGTCGTCGTGGGCCTCGCGGTCGTGTTCGGGCTCAAGTCGCTCGGGGGTGGCACCTCGGACTACGAGGGCGCTGGGTCCGGCACCGCGGTGGTGGTCGTCGCCAAGGGCGACTCGCTGCGTGAGATCGGTCGCTCGCTGGCGGCGGCCGGCGTGGTCGCGACCGAGAGCGCCTTCGTCGATGCGGCGTCCGCGGACTCCCGGGCCGAGAGCATCGCCCCCGGCTCCTACCAGCTGCGGTCCGCCATGAGCGGCGAGGAGGCGCTCGCGCTGATGCTCGACCCTGCCTCCCGGGTGGTGAAGAAGGTCGCAGTCCCGGAGGGCTGGCGGTTCGAGAAGACCGTCACCGCCGCAGCCAAGGGCACTGGCATCAGCGAGGACGCACTGCGCGAGAGCCTGTCGCGGGCCGGCTCGCTGGGTCTCCCGTCCTACGCCGAGGGCAACGTCGAAGGCTTCCTGTTCCCGGCGACGTACGAGTTCGGACCGGACGTCACGGCCGACGACGTCGTCTCCGCGATGCTTGCCAGATTCGACCAGGCGGCATCCGACGCAGACCTCGAGGCGGCTGCGACGGCGAAGGGCCTCACCCCGCTCGAGGTCATCACCGTCGCCAGCCTGGTGCAGGGGGAGAGCTCGACCGAGGACTACGACAAGGTCGCGCGGGTCATCTACAACCGGCTGAAGGCCGGCATGCGGCTGCAGTTCGACTCGACCGTCAACTACGCCCTGGGCAGCACCGACCTCCAGCTGTCCGCCGACCAGCTCGCCACCGACTCGCCGTACAACACCTACCGCAACAAGGGGCTCCCGCCGGGGCCGATCAACTCGCCGGGCGACGCCGCGATCCAGGCGGCTCTCAATCCGGCGACGGGCACCTGGCTGTACTTCGTCGCCACCGACCCGGCGAACAAGATCACCGAGTTCGCCACGTCCTACGACGACTTCCTCGCGCTCAAGCGCAAGTTCCAGGCGAGTGTCGGCTGAGCAGCGGCGGGCGGCGGTCCTCGGGCACCCCGTAGCGCACTCGCTCTCGCCGGCCCTGCACCTAGCGGCCTACGACTCCCTCGGGCTGGCCTGGAGGTATGACCGCATCGACGTGTCGGGCCCTCAGCTGGCTGGGTTCCTCGACGGACTCGACGAGTCGTGGGTCGGTCTCTCGCTCACCATGCCGCTCAAGGCCGAGGTCCTTCCGCTGCTCGACGAGGTCGACCCGGTCGTGAGGGCGACCGGCGCGGCCAACACGGTCGTGCTCTCCGGGGGGCGGCGCCGCGGGTTCAACACCGATGTCGCCGGCCTGGTGACGGCGCTGACCGAGCACGGTCCGATCGGGCCCCGGCCCTCGGCCGCGGTGATCGGCGGAGGGGCGACGGCGCGGTCGGCCGTGGCGGCTCTCGCGCGGCTCGGGGCTGACTCCGTGCTGGTCTGCCTGCGCCGACCGGAGTCTGCGGACGACCTGAGAGCCACCGCGCGCTCGGTCGGGGTCGGGCTGCACGTGGTGCCGTGGGACTCGGCTGCCGCTGCGCTGGCGTGCGAGGTCGTCGTCTCCACCGTGCCCAGCGGTGCACCCGACGGCCTGGTCGATCGGCTGCCCGAGCGAGCCGGGCTGCTGCTCGACGTCGTCTACGACCCCTGGCCCACGGTGCTCGCGACCGCCTGGGTCGACCGCGGCGGCCGGGTCGCCTCGGG
Organism: Actinomycetes bacterium; assembly: GCA_031373405.1. Taxonomy (GTDB): domain Bacteria; phylum Actinomycetota; class Actinomycetes; order S36-B12; family CAIYMF01; genus Longivirga. The sequence continues at coordinate 22,596 of JANMMN010000317.1, read as the reverse complement.
CCTCGACCTGCTGCTGCACCAGGCGGTCGACCAGGTGCGACTCATCACCGGGCTCGACCCGGATGTCGAGTCCATGCGGGCCGCCCTGCTCGCGGCCACCGGGAGCCGTTGACAGCCGAGCTCCGACCGGGCGCCGCCGACCTCCGAGGTGGCCCGGTGCGGCTCAAGCCCGACCCGTGGGTGGCCGAAGGGAACAGGTGTGGGGTCCGACCGGCCCACTCCCGCGACATGACGAGGTGCCCCCATGTCCGACCATCAGCCCGTCGTCGGCCGCGCCGCCCGGCTCGACCGCGCGCTCGCCGACCTGCTCGGTCAGGCGCCGGAGCTCGAGGCGGCGGCCGTTGTCTCGTTCGACGGCCTCGCCATGGCCTCGGTGCTCCCGCCCGGCATGGACGAGGACCGCGTGGCCGCGATGAGCGCCGCGCTGCTGAGCCTCGGCGAGAAGGCTGCTCAGGGCCTCGGAAGAGGTGACCTCTCGCAGGTCTACATCGAGGGCGAGTCGGGCACCGTGTTCCTCGTCTCCTGCGACGACGAGGCCGTGCTGGTCGCGGTTGCCGCCGCCGGTGCCAAGGCGGGGCTCATGCTCTTCGAGGTACGCCGGGCGGCTGCGGCGATCGCCGGCGTGCTCAGGATCGAGGCCGACACGTCGGTCGAGGAACCGGTCGAGGTCGACACAGCGCTGCTCGCCGAGGCGGAGGCGGCCTACGTCGCGCACAAGGCGGCGGAGGCCGCTCGCGAGGAGGCCGCCCGCCTGGAGGTCGCCCGGCTGGAGGCCGCGCGGGCGGCGAGCGACGCTGCCCAGCGGTTCGCGCTCGAGACGTTCGTGCCGGTCGAGACTCCCGTGCCGACCCCGTCACCGCTGCTCATGCCGGCGGGTATCGCACCGAACGCGGCTGCCCTGGGCGAGGCGTTCGTGCCTGAGCAGCCCGAGTCTCCGAGCCCGTGGTCCTCCTACGTCCCCCAGGCTCCTACCTGGTCCTGACCGCTGGCGCGCCAGCGGCCACCATCGCGACCGAGAGAAGGAAGGAGGCTCGACCCCGTGAACCTCGAGGGTTCGCTCGACGCATTCGGGCTCCCCGATGTCTTCGCCCTGCTCGCGTCCACCGGTAAGTCGGGTGCGCTCGCGCTGCGCCGGGCGCAGCCGTCCGGCGGGCCGATCGAGGGCGTGGTCTGGTTCCGCGGTGGGCTGCTCTCCGCCGCCAGCTCGGACCGCGCCCGAGCCTCTCTCGTGCGACGGATCGTGGGATCGGGCGCGGTGGACGACACCGCTCTGCGCCAGGCGGTCGCGCGCGCGGCCGGCGGGGTCGGTCTGGCCCGTGCGTTGCTCGAGGCAGGCGCCGTCGAGCCCGAGCTGCTGCGCCAAGCCGCGACCGACCAGGTCGTGGACGCAGTCTTCGACCTGCTTCGCTGGCCCGACGGCGAGTTCGGCTTCGACCAGACAGCGGTCGACCCGGATGACGTGGGGATCGCCCTCGACCACGGCAAGGTGCTGGCCGAGGCGACCGCCCGCGCCGAGTCCTGGGAGCAGCTCGCTGCGCTGGTGCCCGGCCAGGACAGCGTGCTGGCGGTCCCGGTCGTGCTCCACCACGAGCCTGAGGTCACCCGCGACGAGTGGGCGCTGCTCGCGCTCGTCGACGGTCGGCGGCGGGTGCGCGACCTCGTCGAGCTCACCGGCTGCGGTCAGTTCGCGGTCACCACCACGCTCGCCCACCTGGTCCAGCGTGGGCTGCTCCACGTCAAGGATGCCGCTGCGCCCGACCACGTCGCCGTGGTGGAGCGTCGGTTCGCGCTGCTCTCCGGCGTCGAGTCGAGCGCGGTCGTGGCACCCGTGCCGCAGCCCGAGCACCACCGGGAACCCGAGCTGGAGCACGTCATGACAACCCGGACCACCGCGGGGCCAGGCAGCCAGGGGATGTCCGCGGCCGCTGCGCTGGTTGCCGCCCGAGCGGCCCAGCACCTCGACTCCCGGCCCGCCGCCCGCCGCGAGGTGGTGCCGCCGAGGCCAGAACCGTTCCTGCCCGGACGTCGACCCGAGCACCCCGAGCCGGTCGAGGCTGCACCCGTGGCGGGGAGCGGCTCACGGTTCACCGGGCGCACCGCGACACCTGTGCCAGCGTCGTACCCCGCTCCCGCGCCGCCGGCGTTCAGCGGTTCGCTCTCCGGCGCCCACGGCGCCGTCGAGGGTGCGACCGCGCGGGCCCTGAGCGACCCGTCGGCTCAGCGTGAGCCGGTGGCTGACGGCGTCATCGAGCGCGACCCGGGCATCAACCGCAGTCTGCTGTTGCGCCTGATCGCCGGGGTCCGGGGGTTGTGACGATGGCCAGCAGGAAGACGCGACGCCAGGGTGGTCAGGCGGTCAAGATCGTGGTCACCGGGCCGTTCGCTGCCGGCAAGACCACCCTGATCCGCACGATCAGCGAGATCACGGTGCTCTCCACGGAGCGAGGGATCACCGACGAGACCAAGGCCCGCAAGGCCGAGACCACCGTCGCGATGGACTTCGGCCGGATCACGATCGACCGGGACCTCGTCCTCTACCTGTTCGGCACTCCTGGGCAGGACCGTTTCGACTTCATGTGGGAGATCCTCGGCGAGGGCATGCTGGGCTATGTCCTGCTCGTCGACTCGACCCGGCCGGAGAGCTTCGACGAGGCGCTCGGCATCCTCGACGCGTTCCGGAAGATGGCACGGGTGCCGTTCGTCGTCGCGGTCAACCGCACCGAGGGGCTCGATCCAGCGGGCGAGGACCGGCTGCGGGCCGCCCTGCGCCTCGAGCCCGACGTCCCGCTGGTGCCCTGCGACGCCACCGACAAGGACTCCGTGAAGGCGGTCCTGCTCGCGCTGCTGTACTCCGTCCTGGACGACATCGAGGCCACCGCGGCCAACGCGTGAGGGATGCCTGATGCGACTGCGACTCTTCCGTCGGGCACCGGCCGACCCACCCCGCCCGGGGCGACACGTGCGCCTGGTCGCTGGTCCCAGCGTCCCCGGGGCAGCCGCGACCCTGGTGGCCGCTGCCAGGTGCTGGGAGCAGGTCGAGCCCGCCCCTGTCCCGACCGCTGCAGCGGTCGTCGTCGAGCCAGGCGCCGTCGACCCGTCCGCGTTGCCCGTGCTCGCCGGCGTATCGCTGGGCTTCGCCGACGGTGCCCAGGTCGAGCTCGCACCCGACGACCCCCGCACCCGCCCCTTCCGGGCCGCCGCCGCAGCCCTGCTCGAGGTGCACAAGGTCTGAGCGGCACACGCTGCCCGGATGCCGGTGGGCTTCAGCCGCCCGTCCGTGCTGCCGAACAGGTGAAGGGACGTCCGCGCTGGCATGGCCGGGGCGGGACGGCCGTGACCACGACCACAGGAGAGGACGACCGTGAAGCAGCTGGGCGACATCCTCCTTGCGGGAGGCCTGGTCACGCGTGACCAGCTCGACACCGCGGTGGTGGAGCAGAACCGGCTCGGCCGCAGCCTCGGCCGGGTGCTGGTCGACCACGGAGTGCTCACGGAGTCCCAGCTCGTCGCCTCGCTCGCGGCCCAGATCGGCATGCGCTTCGTCGACCTCGGCGACCTGCAGATCGACGGCTCCGCTCTCGCCCGCGTCCCCGGGCACGTGGCGCGTCGGCACACGGCGATCCCGATCGGCTTCGAGGACGGCAAGCTCGTCGTCGCCATGGCCGACCCGGCCAATGTCTTCGCCATCGACGACATCAAGTCGGTCGCGAGCATCGGCGGGTACGTCGACGTCAAGCCGGTGGTGGCCACGCGCAACGACGTCGTCGCCGCGATCGACCGCTTCTACCGCGCCGGCGACGAGCTGAGCGACCTCTCCTCGGAGATGGACGTCGAGGAGGACGAGGATCTCTCCAAGGTCAAGGAGATCACCGAGGAAGCCCCGATCGTGCGCTTCGTCAACCTGCTCATCACCCAGGCGATCCAGGACCGAGCCTCGGACATCCACCTGGAGCCCACGGAGAAGGACCTCCGGGTCCGGTACCGCATCGACGGCGTGCTGCACGAGGTGATGCGATCCCCGAAGACGATCCAGTCCGGAGTGATCAGCAGGCTCAAGATCATGGCCGACATCAACATCGCCGAACGACGCATCCCGCAGGACGGCCGGCTCTCGGTCACCGCGCACGGCAAGAAGGTCGACCTGCGCGTCGCGACCCTCCCGACCGTGTGGGGCGAGAAGGTCGTCATGCGCATCCTGGACAACTCCACGGCGCGGATGGACCTCACCGACCTCGGGTTCAGCCCGCACAACTACCGCATCTTCGAGAAGTCCTACGTGAAGCCGTACGGGATGATCCTGGTGACCGGGCCGACCGGCTCCGGGAAGTCCACGACGCTGTACGCCACGCTGAACGTGGTCAACAAGCCCGAGGTCAACATCATCACGGTGGAGGACCCGGTCGAGTACCGGCTGCCGGGGATCAACCAGGTGCAGGTCAACAACAAGGCGGGCCTCAACTTCGCGGCCGCACTCCGATCGATCCTGCGGTCGGACCCCGATGTCGTGCTCATCGGCGAGATCCGCGACCACGAGACCGCCCAGATCGCCGTCGAGGCCTCGCTCACCGGTCACCTCGTGCTGAGCACCCTGCACACCAACGACGCCCCCAGCGCGATCACCCGACTCACCGAGATGGGGATCGAGCCGTTCCTCGTGGGCTCCTCCGTCGACTGCGTGCTCGCCCAGCGGCTGGCTCGTCGCCTGTGCAGCAAGTGCAAGGAGCCGTACGAGCCGAGCCGTGAGCAGCTCGACAGCATGGGCTACAAGCCCTACCCCGAGGACCCTGAGCCGACCTTCTTCCGCCCCATGGGCTGTTCCAACTGCTCGAAGACCGGTTACAAGGGACGCCTTGCGCTGCACGAGGTGATGGCTGTCTCCGACGACATCGAGCGGCTGACGGTCGAGCGGGCGTCGTCCTCGACGATCATGCGCGTCGCCATCGCGGAGGGCATGCGCACGCTGCGCGAGGACGGCCTGCTCAAGGCGAGCTCGGGCGTCACCTCGCTCGACGAGATCTTCCGCGTCGTCGCCTGACCTGCTCCGTTCGCGGTGGCGACCGGCATCCGGGGCCTGCAGCCGCTCAAGCAGGGACTCCCAGGGGCCGATGCGGAGGTGAGGAAACGTCGGTGCACCGCGCACCGACCGTGGACGAGGAGTGTGCTGTGGAGTCCATGCCGTACACCGGCGCCGTGCCGAGCGGCGCCGTCGGCTACCCCGGCGGCGCGGTCCCGCAGACTGCCTACCCCGAGGTCGCGATGCCCCAGCCGGTGGCTGTGCCGGTCGAGGCGACGCACAGCGTCGTCGAAGCGCCGGTCGAGCCTGTCGGCTACCCCACCCTGCCGGCCGCACCCGAGCAGCAGGCACCGCCGGAGCCGTTCCAGGAGCCGTCGTACGCCGATCCCGGGACGTCCGCCGGTCACGTGAGCCTGGGTGAGCCGCTCGGTCGTCAGTCGACCGAGCAGGGCGTGCGCGAGGACGACTTCTCTCTCGTCGACGCGCTCGGCATCATGCTCGACCGAGGCGCCTCCGACCTCCACATCACCTCAGGTGCCAAGCCCACCATCCGGGTGAGCGGCTCGCTGGTGCCGCTCGACGACTTCGAGGTGCTCACCCCGCCAGTGCTGCGCCGCGTCATCTACTCGATCCTGACCCAGGCCCAGCGGCTCAAGTTCGAGGAGGCGCTCGAGCTCGACTTCGCCTACTCGCTCCCGGGCAGGGGACGCTTCCGCGTGAACATCTACCGCCAGCGCGAGTCGCTCGGCGCGGCGTTCCGCATCATCCCGTTCGAGATCAAGTCGCTCGAGAGCCTGGGCGTCCCCCCGACGGTGTCGAACTTCGCCAGCCTGCCGCGCGGGTTCGTCCTCGTGACCGGGCCGACGGGCTCCGGCAAGTCGACGACCCTGGCGTCGCTGGTCGACATGGCCAACCGTCAGCGCCACGACCACATCATGACCGTCGAGGACCCGATCGAGTTCCTCCACCGGCACAAGAACTGTCTCGTGAACCAGCGCGAGGTCGGCGAGGACACCTGGTCGTTCGCCAACGCGCTCAAGCACGTCCTGCGCCAGGACCCCGACATCATCCTGGTCGGCGAGATGCGCGACCTCGAGACGATCCAGGTCGCGCTCACCGCCGCGGAGACCGGTCACCTGGTCTTCGCGACCCTGCACACGCAGGACGCCGCCCAGACCATCGACCGCATCATCGACGTCTTCCCGCCGCACCAGCAGCAGCAGGTGCGCCAGCAGCTGGCGATGTCGCTGCAAGGCGTCGTGTGCCAGACCCTGTGCAAGACCGCTGACGGCCATGGCCGGGTGGTGGCGACCGAGGTGCTGGTCGTCACGCCGGCGGTGCGCAACCTCATCCGTGAGGGCAAGACCCACCAGATCTACTCCGTCATGCAGGCCGGTGCCCAGCACGGGATGCACACGCTGGACCAGCACCTCGCCGAGCTCGTGCGGACCCGTCGGGTCACCTACGAGCACGGCGTGGAGAAGTGCCACCACATCGAGGACTTCAACCGGCTCGTCGGCCGGGCCTGAGCGGGACGAGAGGCAGATTCGCCATGGCAGCGACAGCAACCTTCCAGTACGCCGTCCGGGACCGCGCCGGCAAGGTGGTCACGGGCAAGATCGAGGCGGACTCGCCGGCCCAGGTGGCCTCCAAGCTCAAGAGCATGGGCTACGCCCCGCTGAAGATCAGTGCGGTCGAGAGCGGGGGTCTGAAGAAGGACATCTCCCTGCCGCGGATCGGCGGCAAGGTCAAGCTCAAGGAGCTGGCGGTCTTCAGCCGCCAGTTCTCGACGATGATCAACGCGGGCCTGTCGATGCTGCGAGCGCTGTCGATCCTCAAGGAGCAGCAGCCCAACAAGGTGTTCTCCGAGGTCATCGGGCAGCTCCGGGCGGAGGTCGAGAACGGCTCTGCCCTCTCGACGGCGATGAGCAAGAACCCGGACATCTTCCAGCCGCTCATGATCAACATGATCAAGGCGGGCGAGGTCGGCGGCTTCCTCGACCAGGTGCTCAACCAGCTCGCGGAGAACTACGAGTCCGAGGTCAAGCTGCGCGGCAAGGTCAAGTCCGCGATGACCTACCCCGTCGCGGTGCTGGTGATGGCAGTCCTGCTCACCGTCGGCATGCTGCTCTTCGTCGTCCCGACCTTCACCAAGCTGTTCTCCGACCTCGGCGGTGACCTGCCGGCTCCGACCCAGATGCTGGTCAACCTGTCGAACTTCCTCAAGATCGCGCTCGTCCCGCTGATCATCCTCTCGATCATCGGTTTCGTGGTGTGGATCCGGATCAAGCACACCGACCGGGTGCGGGAGATCGTCGACCCGATCAAGCTGAAGATCCCGGTGTTCGGGCCGCTGTTCCAGAAGATCGCGCTCGCGCGGTTCTGCCGCAACCTCGGGACGATGCTGTCCTCCGGCGTGCCCATCCTGCAGTCGCTGGACATCGTGGCCGACACCTCGGGCAACAAGGTCATCACCCACGCGGTGCACGACATCGAGGAGAGCGTGCGCCGCGGCGAGAGCCTCACCCAACCGCTGATGCAGCACAAGGTCTTCCCGGCCATGGTGGTGCAGATGCTGGCGGTCGGGGAGGACACCGGTGCCCTCGACGCCATGCTCAGGAAGATCGCCGACTTCTACGACCAGGAGGTCGAGGCGACGACGGAGCAGATGACCGCGCTGATCGAGCCGATCATGATCGCGATCCTCGGCGGTCTCGTCGGGTCGATGATCGTGGCGCTCTACATGCCGATCTTCAAGATCTTCGACCTGATCGGTGGCACCTGATCCGCAACCGAGCGCGATCGACGCTCCCGGCCTCGCGGTCGGGGGCGTCGATCTGTCGTGGGGTGTCGCCACCGGGCTGGTCGGGGTGAGCCCTCAGGACCGGCATCCCGTTCCGCCGATAGGACAGGCAGCGGCCCGCCGACGAGGCAGGCCCCGGCCGGAGGGACCGGCTCGCATGCTCCGTGCGTGCGCCGAACGAGGGAACGCGGGAAATGCTGCGGGAAAGGGGCTCAAGGATCCCCACGGAGCGCCGAAAACTCTTCTGTCATCAACCATGACCGCACCGACCAGAACGGGCACACCCACCGCGAGGTGGGGTCGCAAAGCCAGGGGGCTCCATCCCGGAGCCGGCCCAGCTACCTCGGTCGAGGGACCTGCGTCGGCAGCGGTCGAAATTCCCTGAGAGGGAGACAGACATGCTGGCTCGAATCCGCAAGGGCATGGAGAACAAGGACCAGGGCTTCACCCTGATCGAGCTCCTCGTCGTCATGATCATCATCGGTATCCTCGCCGCCATCGCCATCCCGACGTTCCTCAACCAGCGCCAGAACGGCTGGAAGGCCGCCGTGAAGAGCGACCTGAAGAACGCCGCCATCGCCGCCGAGTCCTACGCGACCGACCAGTCGAACGGCTCGTTCGCGACCCTCACCACCGCCAACCTGGACGCCCAGCGCGGCACCGGCAAGACCGCAGCCGTCACGGTCACCGTCGCAGCAGCTGGCAAGACCGGCTACTGCCTCCAGGGTGTCCACTCCGACCTCCCGGCCACGGACATCTTCTACTACAACAGCCTCGTCGGTGCGCCGAGCAACACGACCTGCGCGGCCGTCGTCTACTGATCGAGTCCGGGCTCCGGCCCACTCGCCCGCCAGCGGGCACGCACGTTCGCACGCACCGAGAGGGGCGGGTCTTCGGACCCGCCCCTCTCGGCGTCGTGCGTGCCCGGGCCGGGCGCGATCGCTGCGCCGCCCGGGTGACATCGCGCTGTTGAGGACCTGGTGTCCCTTCACCGAGCCGGGGGAGCGGCCGATGTCCCACGCATCATCCCGTCCCTGGAAGGGGACCGTCATGCTGCACATCCCGACCACGCGAGAGGGCGATGAGACCGGGTTCACGCTCATCGAGCTCCTCGTCGTCATGATCGTCATCGGCATCCTGGCCGCCATCGCCATCCCCACCTTCCTCAACCAGCGGAAGAACGGGTGGCGGACCGCGATGACCAGCGACCTGCGCAGCTCGGCGATCGCTGCCGAGTCGTGGGCCATCAACTCCGGCCTCGGCGCCTTCAACGGCATGACGACCGCGGACCTCGACACGTCTCGGGCCTCGATGGCCACCGTGGGTGTCTCGGTCGTCGTCGTCGCGGTCGGAACCACGGGGTACTGCCTCGAGGCGACCCACGCCGACCTGCCCGGTGAGGAGCTGTTCTTCGACAGCTCGTCCGGGAAGCCGGCCAAGCTCGACTGCTCCAGCGCCGTCTACTGACCCGTCGCGTCACCCGGATCGTCCTCCCGTGCGGACGGTCGGGGACTGTACGGGTGACCGTCCCCCAGGCGTGCGCTCAAGGTCCCACTCCCGACGTCCGATGAGGTGGCTATGAGGGTTCCCGGTCGACTGCGGTCCTACGACGACGCCGGAATGACGCTGGTCGAGATCATGTTCGCTCTCGTGATCGCCACGGGGGTGCTCCTCGCCTTGGCGCTCGCCACGATCGCCGGGGTGCGCGGAACCCTGCTCGCCCGCCAGAACCAGCTCGCCGCCGACATGGTCAACCAGTCGATCGAGAAGGTCCGCGCGCTCGACTTCGCCGACGTCTCGCTCGTCACGGGCGACACGACGCTGTCGGGCGACGCCCGGATCGTCGGCGGCAAGTTCGACCCCGGGACCGGGACGGCGGAAACCCTCATCTACGCCTCGGTCGGCACGTTGAACCCGCACATCACGACCGAGACCCGCGACGGCACCACCTACTCCATCGCCCGCTACGTGACGCAGCCCGCAGGGCTGACCACGGGCACCCGGCGGGTGACCTCGGTCGTCACCTGGACCGCGCAGGGGTCGGCCCACGTGCGCACCGCGTCCACCTTCGTGACCGCGACCCGGCGCGGACTCCCGCTGCCGCGGTTCCTGCTCCAGTTCTCCTCGGCGTCCGCGCAGTCCAAGGGCGCCGGCACTACCGTCAGCTACGGGTTGCGCCTGAAGAACTACGGCGCTCGCGACGCCTGGAACATCACCGGTCCTGCCGGCACCTGGTCCTACGTCATCGACACCGACAAGGACGGCGTCCTCGACGCGGGGGAGAGCACCGTCGTGACCGACAGCGACAGCGACGGCAAGCTGGACACCGGCTTCGTCGAGGTCAACAGCGAGGTGTTCCTGCTCGCCTCCACCACGGTTCCCGGCTCGGTGGGCTCGACCTTCCCGTATGCCTGGACGTTCCGCTCGGTGGCGCAGCCGGCGGCTGCCTCCGCCTCGCAGAACCTGTCCGGGTCGGTGACGGTGTCGGGCACCCCCAGCGCCTCACCCAGCGCGACGCCCAGCGTGACCCCGAGCCCTTCACCCAGCGCCACCCCGAGCGCCACCCCGAGCGCCACGCCGACCCCGGCGCAGAGCCCCTGGCCGGTCCCGGTCGCCTCGTGCGTCGGCGTCTGCACCCTGCTCCCGGAGTACCTCCACGAGCTGCCCGTCGGCAACCACGCCAACAACGGGTCGAACAGCACCACCTTCGACACCAGCTCGACGATGCAGGCCAGCCTGAACAACTACTCGGTCGGCAGCCCGGGAAGCGCCGGGCGCTACGTGGCCATCGGCGGAGCGGTCACCACCGAGACCAACCGCGACAAGGTTGCCGACTGGCGCCGTCAGGCCAACGTCAAGATCAACGTGCTCGCAGGCAGGGCCGTCGCCACCCTGTACGTCGCCTGCCTCGCGGGCAGCGGCCCGATGACGATCGATGTCGCGATCGGTTCAGGAGTCACGACCGCGCTGAGCAGCTTCACCAACAAGGGCACGGGCAACGCCACCCTCACCACGTGCGACGGGACGTTCCGGCCGCTGTCGGTCCCGGTCACGATCTCGTCGGCCTTCACGGTCAACAAGAACGCGTACCTGGTCCTGCGAGCCGCCGTGCCGTCGACGATGACGAGCGCGGTGCGCATCGGGTACGACGCGGTCGCGACCCCCTCGACGGTGGTGATCCCGCAGTGATCACCCTCAGCGAGCTCCGCGACCGCACGCAGGACCAGCGCGGCATCACCCTCATCGAGCAGATGGTCGTGATCGTCCTGCTCTCGATCGTGCTCACGATCGCGATGTCGGCGTTCCAGGCGAGCTCCAAGGTCTTCAACTCGACCAGCGACGACGCCACCGGCCTGGCGGACGCGCGCAAGGTGTCCGAGCGCATGGGCCGCGACATCCGCAATGCGCGCGGCATCGACACCGGAGCCACCTCGAGCAGGCTGGTGCTCTGGATCGACACCAACTCCGACTACCGGCGCCAGGCAGCAGAGAGCATCACCTGGGAGCTGCAGGCCAGCGGCGACGGCGTCCACTACGACGTGATCCGCAAGGTGGGCAGCACCGAGACCGTGGTGCAGGCCCGATCGCTCGTGAGCCTGATCGCCTTCACCTACGACCTCGCCGCGCCCAACACCCAGGTGGTCACCTCCGAGGTCACCTACGACGCGTATGTCGGCGTCGGCTCGGCAACCAGGACGCTCTACTTCGTCGAGCGGCTCCGCAACGTGGACGACCAGGCATGAGGAGAATGGTGATGACGATGCGCTCTCGGCTGACCCGGGCTCGAGCATCCGACGCGACGACCGACGAGGGCATGGCCCTGGTGACCGTCCTGCTCGTGGCTGCCCTCGTGACCACGCTGGTCGTGGCCACCACCGCACTCGCCCTGGGCAGCCTGCGCTCCAGCGGCGACCACGAGCGGTTCGAGGGTGCGGTGGCCGCAGCCGAGACCGGGATCGACCAGCAGCTCGCGGCGCTCCAGCAGAACCAGTCGTTCTCCCTCGGCCCCGCGATCGGGGGCTCGTTCGCCAACGAGGAGGCCGAGCGGGTCTGGGCGATCACCACGATCAAGACCCAGGTGCTGGCCGGCCTCGCCTACACGAGCACCGGTTCAGGGCAGTTCGTGGCGATCAAGCCCCCTGACCGCAACGTCATCTACTCCATCGGCTGTGACCCTGAGTGCACCGCGCCCAATGCCAAGAAGCGCTTCCTCAAGGTGGAGTACATCTTCGCGCCGTACAAGCCCGGCAACGCGATCCTCACCGCCGGCAACCTCAAGTTCTCCTCGTCGGTCACCGTGGACGTCAGCCTCTTGGCCGCAGGCGGCGCTGCGAACGTGCACACCAACGGTTCCGCGAGTGGCACCGGCTGCTCACAGACGGTGAACGGTACGGTGACCTCGAGCGGCTCGTACGGCGTGTGCGGCTCGGTCGGACAGTCCGGCAGCGGTGGCGGCACCCCGCTCGAGAGCGTCCCGGAGGTCAAGCCGCGCTATCTCTACGACCAGTTCGCCTCGACCTACTCGACCAACTGGTACGACCTCTGCTCGGACGGGAACGTGCGCTCGCCCGGCGCCTCGGGATCGGTGCCCTGTTCCGGCACCGCACTCGCGAACGTCGCCACCGGTGGCAACTTCCGCGGGTGGAGCTACGCGCCGGCGAGCGGAACCACCGCGGCGCTGTGGTCGATGACGTCGACCTCCTGGGGAGACGGCACGTACTACGTCTACCAGGGTGACGCGACGATGAACCGCAACACGGTGGCGAATGCGATCTCGGTCATCGCCGAGTCGGCCCCCACGGGCGGCGGCGCGGCCAGCTGCAACAAGCTCGGCGGCAATATCGAGGCGAAGCTGGTGGGCATCAACAGCGCCGCGCTCCCCGGGGTCGTCTTCGTTGCTCAGGGCGACCTGGTCATGACGTCGAACTTCGAGGCGGGGATCGGAGTCTTCGCTGCAGGCGACCAGATCCGGGTAGAGACCTCGAGCAACGGGATCACCGGCACCATCATCGCGAACGACGCCTGCACGGCCGGCGGCGACATCAACGAGGTGAAGAACGCGGTGATCAAGTACGACAAGAACGTCGAGGTCCCGCTGCTCGACATCATCCGCACCACCCAGTGGCTCGAGATGAGCCCGACCGGGAGCTGATCGGCAGAGCCGTCCGGGTGTCGCGCCGCCGGTGCGGCACCCGGACGCTCGTGGCTCCTAGGGTGCTCCCGTGATGATCAGTCCTGAGACCGCGCTGGCGATGGCCTTCGCCGCACTCGTCGGCCTGGCGGTCGGGTCCTTCCTCAACGTCGTCATCTATCGCGTGCCCGCGGGGCTCTCCGTGCTGCACCCGCCGTCGCGGTGCCCGACGTGCGAGCAGGAGATCGGGCCGCGCGACAACATCCCGGTGCTGAGCTGGTTGCTGCTCATGGGCAGGTGCCGAGGGTGCGGAACGGCGATCTCGAAGCGCTACCCCCTCGTCGAGCTGCTCACAGCCGTCGTCTTCGTGCTGGTCACGCTGCGGTTCGGCGTCAGCGCCGAGCTGCCGGCGTATCTCTACCTGGGCGGCATCGGCGTCGCGCTGGCGTTCATCGACCTCGACACCAAACGGCTGCCCGACGTGCTCACGCTGCCGTCGTACGCCGTGGCCCTGCTGCTCCTTGCCATCCCTGCGGTCGTCGACGGTGCCTGGGACTGCTGGCTGCGCGCCGTGCTGGCCGGGCTCGCTCTGGGCCTGTTCTACGGCGTGCTGTGGTTCGTCTACCCGGCCGGCATGGGATTCGGCGACGTGAAGTTCTCCGGTGTCCTGGGCATCTACCTCGGCTGGATCAGCTGGGCGACCGTCGCTCTGGGTGGGTTCCTCGGGTTCCTGCTCGGCGCCGTGGTCGGCGTGGCACTCCTCGCGGCGAAGCGGGCCACCCGCAAGTCCGGGATCCCGTTCGGTCCGTTCATGATCCTCGGAGCGCTGCTCGCCATCCTCTGGGGTCAGCCCCTCATCGACTGGTACGCCGGTCTCGCGTTCGGCACCTGAACCCGGATCGGACCCCCTCTGGTGCGGGGAAGTGCGCCGATCGGAGCAATAGGCCCATCCCCTTTCCTCAAGCCCGACGCGCCCGACGCCGAAAGCGGTAGGGAGAGCCACCTCACAAGGCGGTGGCAGGCGAAGGGTGAGTGCCGTGGCTGGTCGTACCGCCATCGGTCTGGACATCGGAACCTCGAGTGTCCGGGCGGCGCAGGTGACCATCTCCAAGGGGAGCCCTGTCCTAGAACGTTTCGGGCAGGTCGCGCTCCCCGCAGGGGTGGTCCGCGACGGCGAGGTCGTCGACCCCGACGCCGTGGCCGAGGCCATCAAGACGTTGTGGTCCCAGGCGAAGTTCACGAAGAAGGACGTCGTCCTCGGGATCTCCAACCAGAAGGTGGTCGTGCGACTCGTCGACCTGCCCTGGATGCCCGCGGACGAGCTCAAGGCCGCGCTGAAGTTCCAGGTCGCCGACCTGGTGCCGATGCCGGTCGAGGAGGCCGTCCTGGACTTCGTACCGCTCGAAGAGGTCATGACCGACTCGACCAGACTGCTCCGTGGTCTGCTCGTCGCAGCGTCCCAGGACGCGGTGCTCGACTCGATCCGAGCGGCCCAGAAGGCCGGCCTGCGCGTCAAGACCGTCGACCTGACCCCGTTCGCGGTTCTGCGTGTGGCCGGCACGACCGACTCGCTCGGTCTCGCTGGCCCCGAAGCAGTGGTCGATGTCGGCGCCAAGGTCACCAACATCGTCGTGCACGAGGGCGGCGTGCCGAAGTTCGTCCGCATCCTGCTCCTCGGCGGCGACGACGTCACCGGCGCGGTCGTCGAGCGGCTGGGCATCCCGGTCGCGGAGGCCGAGCGGATCAAGCGCGACCCGAACGCCGGCAACGACCCGGCCACGGCCGACGCCCGTCGGGTGATCGACACGGCCCTCAACGAGTTCGTGGACGAGGTCCGCGGGTCGGTCGACTACTTCGTCGCGATGAGCGGCGGACGTCCGCTCTCGCGCCTCGTGCTCTCCGGTGGGGGCTCGCTCTGCTCCGGCCTGGCTCAGCGCCTCGCCACGGCGGTGCGCACCCCGGTCGAGTACGGCCGACCCTTCAGCACTGTGTCCTTGGGCAGCACCGGGCTCTCGCCCGAGCAGCTGCAGTTCGTCGAGCCGCTGTCCGCCGTTCCGGTCGGACTCGCGATGGGAGCCGTGTGATGGTGTCCTTCCACCGGTCCGGGAGCACCGCGACCGACGAGAACGGGGCGGATGCCCGCGTCACGGCGCCGGCGCTGCCGTCGAGCGCCGCCGCGTTCCCCCGCGTCAACCTGATGCCGGACACCATCGCCGGCGAGGCGAAGGTGCACCGCGCCAAGCTGGTGCTCGGGATTGCTGCGGCCGCATCGGTCGCGCTCGTGGGTGGTCTCTACGTCTTGGCATCCGCGGACGTATCCGGCGCTCAGGACCAGCTCGACACCGCCACGGCGCGCGGTGCCGTGCTGGCCACCGAGGCTGCGAAGTACGCCGACGTGCCCAAGGTTCAGGCTGAGGTCGCAGCGGCGAAGACCCAGCAGTACGAGGCGATGGGCTCCGAGGTCCGCTGGTCGTTCCTGCTCAACAACCTCGCGCTGACCATGCCGGCCGGCTCCTCGCTCACCGGGTTCGCCGGTGTCGTGAGCACGACGCCGCCGGTGACGGCGGCGGGCGCCAAGGTGGCGTCGGCCGGTGACCTGTCGGCCGGGAGCACGAGCGTGCTGGGACGTCCGGGCATCGGCACGATCACCTACGAGGGCGAGGCCCGTGGCTACCCGAACGTGGCCGCTTTCCTCGACGCCATGGCCAAGCAGAAGACCCTGCTCGACCCGTACGCCACGTTCGTGGGGGCTGTTCCGGTGCAGAAGGGCGAGCCCTCCAAGGGCTTCACCTTCACCAGCCAGGCGGCAGTCTCGGACGCGGCGCTCTCGCGCCGTTACGACCTGAAGGCAGGCAACTGACATGCGTACCGATGGTGCGATCAAGTGGTACGGCGCCTCCGCCCTCGCGGCGCTGCTGGTGCTGGTAGCAGGCTGGTCGCTGCTGGTCAGCCCGCAGCGCGCGAACGCGGAGGAGGTCAACGCCTCGGCCGAGTCCAAGGTCGCGGCCAACGTCGCCACCGAGCGGCAGATCGCCTCGCTGAAGGTCCAGTACAAGGACCTGCCCGTCCTCGAGCAGCAGCTCGCGGCGGTGCGCGGTCGGATCCCGCAGGCTCCGAACCTGCCAGGCCTCCTGCGTTCGCTCACCACCACGGCCAAGACCGCCGGAGTGGTGCTCTCGTCCGTGACGCCGTCGGTGCCCTCGCCGCTCGGAGGCGGTTCCGGCTCCCGTGCTGAGGACTCCGGCCTCGGCGGCCCCGGCCAGGTCAACCAGGTCCCGATGTCGCTCGCCGTGGAGGGCAAGTTCGCGAACCTGCGGCTCTTCCTCTCGGGTCTCGAGGCGATGCCGCGATCGTTCCTGGTGTCGAGCCTCGACGTCAAGCGCGACGAGGAGAAGGCGAAGGCAGGCATCGCCTGGCTCAAGGTGACGATCACCGGCGCCGTCTTCACCGCCAACCCGGGTCTTCCGACCGCCACTACGACGACGACCACAGCTGGTGCCCCCGCGGCCCAGCCCGTGACCGCCAGCTGAGGGAGACGACAGTCATGAGTGAGCCCATGTTCCCGGCGCCCGCTGCCGCGAGCGCACCGACGTCCGCCGAGCCTGCCGCAGCCGCGGCCGGCAACTCCAAGGCCCTGCTCGCGGTTGGCGGCGTCGTGGGAGCCCTGGTGATCGGCGCCGGCGCCTTCTTCTTCCTCTCCGGTTCCGGTGGCGAGGAGGAGGTCGCGATGCCGGCCGCACGACCTGCGGTCACGGCCCCGGCCGCTGCCCCGCAGGCCACCCAGAAGCCGGCCACGACCACGGTCCGCGCCGCGGTCGTCACCAGCCGTGACCCGTTCCTGGTGCTGTACCCGGAGCCGGCCCCCAAGCCGGTAGTGGACAACACGAGCACCACGTCGATCCCGTCGCAGAGCGTGGCCTCAGCGCCGCCGGTCGCAGCGCCGGTCGCGCCGGTGACGAAGGCGACCATCGTCGTCACGGCGGTCGACGTGCCCACCTCGACGGCCAAGATCAGCGTCAACGGCAAGGCGTACGTCGTGAAGGCGGGCGGACAGTTCGCGAAGTACTACCAGATGTACTCGGTGTTCAACTCCACCTGCGTCGGGATCCTGTTCGGGGACCAGAACGTGCCCGCGTGCATCGGCAGCCCGGTCCAGGTGACCACCAGCTGAGCTGCTCGCCTCGTCCGTGAGGGCCGCCACCGATCTTCGGGGGCGGCCCTCACGTCGTCATGGCCACGGTCCGTGGAAGGATCACCAGCATGTTGCGCTGGCTGACCGCGGGGGAGTCGCACGGACCCGCCCTGGTGGCGATCCTCGAGGGCCTGCCCGCCGGCGTCGTCGTCACGACAGCCGACATCGATCGTGATCTCGCGCGGCGGCGGCTCGGTGTCGGTCGAGGCGCGCGGATGAAGTTCGAGCAGGACGTGGTCCGCATCGTCGGTGGGGTCCGTCATGGCAGCACCCTCGGCGGCCCGGTCGCCGTCGAGGTGGGCAACTCCGAGTGGCCCAAGTGGGACGTCGTGATGTCGGCGGACCCCGTCGATGCCGCCGAGCTCGAGGGAATCGCCCGCAACGCACCGCTGACCCGGCCCCGTCCGGGTCATGCGGATCTCGTCGGCATGCAGAAGTACGGCTTCGACGACGCGCGGCCCGTGCTGGAACGGGCGAGCGCGCGGGAGACCGCGGCCCGCGTCGCGCTGGGCGCCGTGGCCAAGGCCTTCCTCGAGCAGACCGTCGGCGCCACCGTGCTCTCGCACGTCGTCGAGCTCGGCACTGTCGTCGCGCCGGCCGGCGTCGTCCCCACGATGGACGACCTCGACGCCATCGACGCAGATCCGGCCCGCTGCCACGACCGCGCCACGAGCGAGGCCATGGAGGCGGAGGTCGAGTCGGCGCGCCGCGACGGTGACACGCTCGGTGGCGTGGTCGAGGTGGTCGTGCACGGGCTCCCCCCGGGACTCGGCAGCCACGTGCACTGGGACCGAAGGCTCGACGCACGGCTGGCCGCAGCGCTGATGGGGATCCAGGCGATCAAGGGCGTCGAGGTGGGCGACGGCTTCGAGCTCGCCCGCACTCGCGGCTCACTCGCCCAGGACGAGATCCTCCCCGGCCCGCACGGGGTCGTCCGCGCCTCGGGTCGCAGCGGGGGCACGGAGGGCGGCATGTCCACCGGCGAGGTGCTGCGGGTGCGTGCGGCGATGAAGCCGATCTCGACCGTGCCGCGGGCGCTCCGGACGATCGACGTGGCGACCGGCGAGGCGGCGGTGGCGATCAACCAGCGCTCCGACGTGTGCGCGGTCCCCGCGGCAGGCGTCGTCGCCGAAGCCATGGTCGCGCTCGTGCTCGCCGACGCGGTGCTCGAGAAGTTCGGCGGCGACTCCGTGACCGAGACCGCCAGGAACGCGGCGGCGTACCGGGCCGCGCTCGTGGTGACCTGATCCGGTGTCCCCGGTCGTCGTGCTCGTCGGAGTCCCCGGCTCAGGAAAGACCACGGTCGGCACCGTGCTCGCCGAGCGGCTCGGTCTCGCGTTCCGCGACACCGACCACGACGTCGAGCGTGCGGAGGGCAAGGCCGTGGCCGACATCTTCGTCGACTCCGGCGAGCCGGCGTTCCGGGCGCTGGAGAAGGACGCGGTGGACCGAGCGCTGCGTGAGCACGACGGGGTCCTCGCCCTCGGCGGTGGCGCGGTCCTCGACGCCGGGACCCGGGAGCTGCTGATGATCGAGCCCACGGTCTGGCTGCGGGTCGGCGCCTCGGCCGGGGCGCACCGCGTCGGACTGGACGTGCCGCGCCCCGTGCTGCTCGGTAACGTGCGCGGCCGGCTCTCGGCCCTGGTGGCCGAGCGTGCACCGCTCTACGCCGAGGTCGCCCGGCTCTCGGTCGACACCGACGACCGGTCCCCGGCCGAGGTCGCCGACGTGATCGTCACCGAGCTCGCACTGGAGGTGTCGTGAGCGGGTCGACGCGCATCGTGGTCGCGGGCGAGGGCAGCTATGACGTCGTCATCGGTCGCGGCCTCGACGCGGAGCTGCCGGGGTTGCTGGGTGAGGAGGTACGCCGCGTCGCCCTGGTGCACTCGGCTCACCGTCCGCACGATGCGCGACGACTTGCGTCGGTCGTGGCGGAGTCCGGGCGAGAACCCCTCCTGCTGCCCGTCCCCGACGCCGAGGCAGCCAAGACGTCGGACGTGGCGGCGGGGTGCTGGGCGGAGCTGGGCCGGCACGGGTTCACCCGCTCCGACGCCGTCGTGGGCGTCGGCGGGGGAGCCACCACCGACCTCGCCGGCTTCGTGGCTGCGACCTGGCTGCGCGGTGTGCGCCTGGTCCATGTGCCCACCACGCTGCTCGGCATGGTCGACGCCGCGGTCGGCGGCAAGACTGGCATCAACACCAACGAGGGCAAGAACCTCGTCGGCTCGTTCCACGCCCCGGCAGGTGTGCTCGTCGACCTCGACGCGCTGCGATCCCTGCCGGCTGTCGACGTCAGCGCGGGTCTCGCCGAGGTCGTCAAGGTGGGCTTCACCTCGGACCCGACGATCCTCGAGCTCATCGAGGCGGACCCCGTCGTGGCCGTCGACGTGGACGGCGACATGCTGCGCGAGCTCGTCGAGCGCGCGATCGCGGTGAAGGCGACCGTGGTCTCGGGCGACCTGCGCGAGTCGCGTCCCGGCGGGCTCGGTCGCGAGGTCCTCAACTACGGCCACACCTTCGCCCACGCCATCGAGCAGGTCGAGCACTACACCTGGCGGCACGGGCATGCGGTCAGCGTCGGCCTGGTCTACGTCTCGACGCTGGCTCGCCTCGCCGGTCGCCTCCCCGACGCCGACGCACGGCGGCACGTCAGGGTCCTCGAGTCGCTCGGGCTGCCCACCACCTACCCGGCCGGCCGGTTCCCCGGGCTCCTCGATGCCATGCGGATCGACAAGAAGGCACGCGGTGACCAGCTCAGGTTCGTTGTGCTCGACGGCATCGGCGAGCCGGGGCTGCTCGAAGGCCCGTCCCCCGACCTGCTGCTGGCGGCGTACGACGAGATCTCGGAAGGGACGTCATGACCAAGGTCCTGGTGCTCAACGGCCCCAACCTCGCGCGGCTCGGCTCGCGTGAGCCCGAGGTCTACGGCCACGCGACGTACGCCGACCTGGTCGCGCTGTGCCAGGAGCACGGCTCCGCGCGCGGCCTGGAGGTGGAGGTGCGGCAGAGCGACGACGAGGCCGAGCTCGTGCACTGGCTGCACGAGGCGGCCGACGACGCGACGCCGGTCGTGCTCAACCCTGCTGCCTTCACGCACTACTCCTACGCGTTGCGCGACGCCTGCGCGCAGCGCACAGCGCCGCTGATCGAGGTGCACCTGTCCAACCCCGCTGCCCGCGAGGAGTTCCGGCACACCTCCGTGGTCGCGGCCGTCGCGACCGGCACGATCGCGGGCTTCGGCGTCGAGTCCTACCGCCTGGCACTCGACGCCATCGCCGCCGGGCTCGGCGCGTGAGCACTCTCGGGCGGCGCGACGCCGTCCGCGCACTCGCCGTGGCGGCTGGCCTGGACGCTCTCGTCATCACGTACCCGACCAACGTGCGCTACCTGTGCGGGTTCACCGGGTCCAACGGTGCGGTCCTCATCGGTGCCGATCCGCGCCACGACAGGCTCGCGACCGACTTCCGCTACCTCACCCAGGCCGCGGCAGAGTCGCCGGGGATCGAGGTCCTCGTCGAGCGGTCCGTGACGCCGGCCCTGGTGGCGTTCGCGGCCGGTGGGGGAGCTAGCCGGGTCGGCTACGAGGCCGACGACTGGCGGGTCTCGACGTATGAGTCGATCCGCGCCTCGCACGGCGAGCTCGACCTCGTCGCGACGTCCGGGCTCGTCGAGGGGCTGCGCCGGGTGAAGGACGAGGACGAGATCGCCGCCCTGACCGAGGCATGCCGGATCAGCGACGTCGCGCTCGCCGCCGTGCTGGGCGAGGTGCGCGTCGGGATGACCGAACGGGCGATCGCCCGACGGCTCGAGAACTTCATGCTCGACGCCGGGGCCGACGCCATCTCGTTCGAGACCATCGTCGCCACCGGCCCGCACTCGGCCATCCCGCACCACTCACCCACCGGCCGGCCCGTCGCGGCAGGCGACTTCCTCAAGATCGACTTCGGGGCGGAGTACGCCGGCTACCACGCCGACGAGACCCGCACGTTCGTCGTGGGAGCCGAGCCGGAACCGTGGCAGCGCGAGATCCACGACCTCGTCCGGATCGCCCAGCAGGCCGGGGTGGGTGCGCTCGCCGTCGGTGCCGACGTCCGTGACGTCGACCACGCGTCGCGGTCGATCATCGCCGCAGCCGGGCACGGCGAGCACTTCGGCCACGGTCTCGGGCACGGCGTCGGCCTCGACATCCACGAGGCGCCGATGATCGGGTACGCCGCGACGGGTATCCTGAGCGACCGCACGCCGGTGACCGTCGAGCCAGGGGTCTATCTCCCCGGGCGCGGTGGGGTCCGCATCGAGGACACCCTCGTGGTCCGGACCGGCGGGCCGGTGTCGCTCACCTCGACGACCCGCGATCTGCTCGTCCTCGGTTAGAGGACCCCAACCAGGAGACACCGTGGCCAGCACGAACGACCTCAAGAACGGCTTGGTCCTCAACATCGACGGCAACCTCTGGTCCGTCGTGGAGTTCCAGCACGTCAAGCCCGGCAAGGGGCCCGCGTTCGTGCGCACCAAGCTCAAGGCCGTGCTCTCCGGGAAGGTCGTCGACCGGACGTTCAACGCCGGCGTGAAGATCGAGACGGCCAACGTCGACAAGCGCGACATGCAGTACCTCTACCGCGACGGAGACGCCTGGGTGTTCATGGACACCTCGACCTACGACCAGGTGCACATCCCCGACGCCGTCGTCGGCGAGAACGCCAAGTGGATGCTGGAGAACCAGACCGCCATCGTCGCGACCCACGACGGTGCCCCCCTCTACATCGAGCTCCCGGCGTCGGTCGAGCTCACGATCACCTACACCGAGCCCGGCGTGCAGGGCGACCGGTCGACCGGCGGTACGAAGCCCGCCACGCTCGAGACCGGCGCGGAGATCGCGGTGCCGCTGTTCATCGACAACAACACCAAGGTCAAGGTCGACACCCGCGACGGGTCCTACCTCGGCCGCGTCAACTAGTCGTGTCGGCCCGCGGCAAGGCACGCAAGCGAGCGCTCGACGTCCTCTACGAGGCCGACCTCCGCGGGATCTCCGCCGTGGAGGTGCTCGATGCCAAGGTCGAGGCGGTCGAGCCACCGGTGAACCCCTACACCTCCGAGCTCGTCTGGGGCGTCGTCGAGCACGCCGACCAGATCGACGACCTGCTCTCGACGTACTCCGAGGGCTGGTCCCTCGAACGGATGCCGGCGGTCGACCGCAATCTGCTGCGGATCGGCACCTTCGAGCTGCTCTGGGCGCAGGAGGTGCCGGACGCTGTCGCCATCTCCGAAGCCGTGACGCTGGCCAAGGCGCTCTCCACGGACGAGTCGCCGTCCTTCGTCAACGGACTGCTCGGACGGATCCTCGAGATCAGGCCGAAGCTCGAGCTCTAGTTCTTGGGCCTCCAAGCTCGCCGCCCTCCGGGCGGCGAGCGTCGGCCGCGCCTCCGCTTCGCGGCCTTGATCGACGCCTCCGGCGT